>JANRLI010000010.1 GCA_033762625.1 Alphaproteobacteria bacterium | reverse complement strand
TGCGAACGAAGTGAGGCATTACGAAATAGCCTCTGATCGTCGGTGCTCTTATAGAAGTCGCCCAGCCAAAGCTCGCGCAGATATATTTTACTATAATCAAAGCAGTTTGCATAAGGTGGAGAAGTAATAACACATGCTATTTGCTCAAGGCCATCATAAGCAGATTCATTGAGGCAGCTGGCGATATTAAACTCGGGAATTTTTTGTAGTGGATGCTGTTGCAGATCAGCACAATAATTTTCTAACAGTCCAACCATAGAAGATTTTACCTGCTTGATTAGGTTGGGCGTATCATAACCAACTCGCATTTTCATCTTAACACCGTTGCCAGCTTTTCGGTGTGTAGAATAAGATTCAATAATTGATAAAAATGCCAGAAAAAATAAGCTTTGAAAGTTTTTATTGGCAATATTTAATATGTAATATTTCACGCGCAGTAATGCAGAAAGACAATCTTCTTCAAAGTAGCTAATAACAGTGTCGTTCGAAGGGGGGGTGTGTTCTGTTTTTAAGGGCGCTTTAAGAAAATCCTCCATCTGTTTTCTAAATTTTTTTATTTCGCTTTCCGTAAGATTCAAGGCTTTTACATTTGCAACAAAAATTGCCATTGCACTAACATCAAAGCCTTTGGCGACTAGACCGCATTCTGCTGCAACAATTGAGGTTGTTCCAACACCAGAAAACGGGTCAAACACAATCCCAGATTTATTCTTGAGGTGTTGATTTAAAAATCCTCTAACAAAAGATGGAGAAAAACCTTCTTTGTAAGGAAACCAGCGGTGACGTGGTGCGGTCATTGACTCATTAAAATTTATTGGAGAATTATAGGTAACATCGCGATTAATATTTTTTATCTGAATGGAGCTTTCAATCAGGCGATATTCTTCCATGAGGCAACGATAAGAATCTATTCTATCACTTTTTTGAGTTTGTTTAAGGGCTGCTCGCATAATGTATATATGTATGACGTTAGGTGGCTTGTGAAATCATATCTGGAATGTAGCGCGACGCAACAATTCAATACCGAGCCGCATAATTATTATATACATGCTTCTGCCAGAATTCACTTTTTCTATAGGTGTGCTTGATATATAAAAGACGAACCAACTGCGCGTTGGCGGGGCGTTGAAACCCTTAACTCTGAGCGGTCTTGTGTGAACCGCAATCGCACTCCTCGACTATGGTCGGGGAGGCGCAAGTGCATGTCCAAGGTGAAAGCCTAAAGATTTGCGCGACCTCTCTCAGAGTAGGTTTTCAAACTCCCCGATCACCAGTCCTTATGGGGAGTTGCGTCATGCACTTTGTTTTTCCTAAGCTTTTTAATTCAGTTTCCGATTTCCAGAAATTTTTAATTCCGTTCATTATTATTTTTTGCGTTTTCTTTTTTATTTTAGGCAATCTGCCTTCTGGTGGCCGTTATACAATAGCGTTCATATGCACGGTTATTTCGGCTAACGCACTTTTCAAACCATCAAAATCTATCCAATTATGGCATCAGCATGTTGCGCTTTCCCTACTCTTGTGTTCCCCGTTCTTGATTTTCACCAAGCAGGATGATGACGCGTCGTTAACCGCAGTAGTTGCGGAGGACATGAAGCCTTGGGACATTGATGCGGAGAAAGACCTCACCAAGGCCGAAAAAGAAATGATGAAGAAGGCCGTGCAAAGGGTTTTGCATGACGAATCTAACTGCAAAGGTGTGAGCTATGGTGACCGCAGTGTAAATCAAAAAGGCTTGTATTATGTGGCCTGTGTTTCGAAGCAGGATAATGCTTTGGTGCCACTTTTTAACGTCTGGTTTTCAGCTAAGGATATTGAGCAGGATAAGCCGCTGGTGGCTCCTCTACCCGTAGATGAGGCAGCAGCACGGAAAGCTTGCTTGAAGGAAATAAAGGCAAGAGTGGTGCACCCATCGACCATTGAGTTTCACAGCATCACGGGCTATGGCACCATCGTTCATAGCAACGGCAATAGAACGATTGTTCAAAACTTCACGGCTAAAAACTTGATGAACCTACAACTCAAATATGAAGCCCGCTGCATCATCACCCCTAAGGGCGGCATGGAAGTGAAGATTACGGAAATTGAATAGTTCAGCGATACTTTCAGACATGAAGAAAATTATGCACGCGCAGTGCCATACCTTGTGTGGGTGACATGTTGAAAGATTGTGATCCGGTATATATCCGGTGTGTGTTAAGATGCGGTAATTGCAATTATACTCCGTTTTGGCCGGATTAACCGGAATAAATGACGCGTACGCGCTAAGTATCCGGTCAATCCGGTGAACTCGGTAAAACACTGCAATTAATATATTTTAGAATTTTCAATCCGGTAAAAAAGCGGTGGAAGTTTAAACTTAAAACGGTGGTTGAACTGGTAACGCGATCCAATGTTCTTCATCAGTCCATTCGACTTTAAAGCAGTTCTTGTTCCAGTTTGCGCGTGCTTCACCTAATGCAGGAACAATCCATCCGGAAGGTCGCCTGTTGCGTTCTTGTAGGCAACCCATGGCCTTAAGAAATGCAGCAGCCCTTCGGGCTGAGCACTTCGCGGCCTCAGCAAAAGCAATGGTGCTTACAATAACTTGTTGCCCTGCTTGTTGCCCGACGATTTCTCCAACCGATAGATAGTCTAGCCATAATTTTTCTGCACCTTGCAATGATTCAGCACGTTGATTATTAAGCGCAGAATTCGAAGGAACATTTTGTCGGGGATGCCAACCGTCGAGTTTAAGGTTAAGTAGGAAGTAAAGCATCGCTTCTGCCCCTCCGTGCGTCATGTTGTAATGAATATCGTTAAACCAGGCCGTATCGCCATGTTTTGCTGTTGAGACCTCGAAAACAGCGAACCGCCGTTCATCGAACGACGCTGGCACCACCCACGTGGCATTGGACGCCATCATCACGTGCAAGTGGTTGCGTGCCTGCACCACATCACGCCCTTTGCCTTCAATAGCAAGTGAAGGCTCAGTGAGCATTCCTTTCAAAACTGCTTCCGCATCTTTATCGCTTGGTGCGATCGCTTCATCAGCAAACAAAAGAACGCAATCTCGCAAATGACTGTTAAACCTACCTACGATGTGTTTTGAAGAAAAAATTTGTAAGCCATGCTGTCCGAAAAGTATCTTCAACCATCGGCAGAATGTTCCTTTCCCCGTACCCTTGCCCCCACGAAAAACGAGCGCCACTTCTGCGTGATCCGCAGGGTTCTGCACAGCCCAAGCGGCCCAACGCATAATATACTGAAACGAAGCGCGATCCTCTTTTGCTAAAACGTACCATACGTGGCGCAGTAACGGCATCCACGATCCATTTTTGGGTTCGTATTGAAACCCCCGCCACAAATTATAGATATTTGAAGGAGCTTCTTGCGCTGGAAGGAATTCGATTTGGTCATATTGCCGACGCTTCGGATGCTCGAGCCAAAACTTGCCAAGCCGAATTTGCCTTTGTTCGTCTCTATCTTGAATCGTTACGTGTTGATTCATAAACCTATTGTTAAAATCGGCAAAGGACTGCATGACCATTACGTCGCGCATTTGGCCTTTTTCGAAAGCTCGCCGCTCAAAGAATACGACGCGGCATTTTCCGCCTTCGCTACCAACAACCAAATAATCTTTATTCAGTTCTTGCAGTTTTGTTTCTGCGTCTACTGATGTTGCAGGTTCTTTTGCTACTTGGGCGGTTCGTTTTGCTTTTACTTTTGATCCGTATAGCCATTTATGAAGTGTAGCTTCCAATTCTGTGATACTTAAAAGTTCACACAGTTTTGGAAGGCCAGTGACTTCTTCACCTGCTTCCAATTTACGGAACGTGCTTTCTGCGTTCGCTCGCGTTGAAGAATCTTCATCACCTGCTTTCTCAGTTAAATATAATATCAAATTGTTCACCTCTACATAATGCATGCCTGTGCGCAGAAGTGTTCCAGCAAGAGCCAAGCAGATCGAGTTCCTGTCGCCCGCTTGCCGTGGATACATTTTGAGCGCTACCCCCAAAAATGCAGTAATGCTTGCGGCATCAACAATTTCAGCCCATGAGACTCGCGGAATATCGTTAGGTAATAAACCAACCCACGTAAGGCTTTCACCGCTGGGATGTATCGACGGTGGCACCATAGTTTGAGCGCCGCTTGACCGCACCTCCAGCACCATTCGAGTCTCGTGAGTTAATCCGATGATTTTTGCTTCTGATTCCGACAATTGAAATTGAACGGTTTTCTCGCAGTCATCGCAAATAACGAGCCTATGTCCAATTGGTTTAGATGCGCGACCAAATGCTGGAAGATGAGAAAAAGTTGCGCCTTCCATGATCGCCGCTTCTGCCAAATCAAAGTCTAAATCCACTAACCCGCCGCTACGTTGACCAAGTGCAATACCAATATTGCTTACTGCTGAAAAATGATTAACCAGCGTGTCGCTTGTGACGTGCTCTTTTCCCCACTTTCCTTGAGGCAATTTAGATTGGGTCTTCAACGGCACGATAGACCAACCACGATTGATATAAGCGTTTGCTGCACTGTAGAGTTCATCGCGATAGCTTTTATCCACGGGGCACCTCTGCTGTATTTGCTTTGGTGCGCGAGAGCATGAATTCATCTAGATTTGATTTTTTGTAACGGACTGCATGGGCCAGTTTTGTAAACTTGGGGCCGTCACCATAAGTCCGCCAGTTTTCTAGAAGTTCTGGGCTAATGCCAAGATATGTTGCTGCAGCTTTAGTGCATATATACTCGTTGGCTATCTTTGCTTCGTGGGTAGTTAAGACTTTAATTAAACGTAAAAATAAAGCCTCGATTTTTTGAATGTCGTTTTCGTTTGCCATAGCGTATGCCTCCTTGTTGTTGCTATGGCTATTTCTAATAATTACATTTTCCTTCTGGAGGTAAGGGATTGTCGTGCGAATTTTTCTGCAATTTAAATCCCCGAAATGGGATTAGAGAAGTTTTGCAACTTCGACGATCATGTCGTCTGGTCGGTATCCTCTAAGTCTCAACAAAGCTTTGTTTTTAATATCTTCGGCTGTTTTTGTGTTTTTGCCATACGCTCTCATCTTTTCCTGAATTTCGGCTATCCAGATATTGAGAGGAAGATTTAGGTCGCGTGCATCTTTTCTCCCTTTTGGTATTTGCCCAGTTTTTTCGCGCCAATAATCGAGAAGATGCGCAGTTAAAGCTTTTTCCGCATCTTTCCTTCTTCGGTCATGATTAGCTTCCTTGCATAAGAACTCATATTCATTATGCCAAGCCAACGCTGCATCGAGTTTGAGAGCTATCTTGTTCGCTCGATGGTATTCTGAAGAATCTGGTGGGAGGAGACTTTCAGCGGATGGCAATTCAGAAGATGCAAGTAATTCTGTTGGCAAATATGATCTTTCTATGTCGTTCAACCCCATCCATAATT
The DNA here is from genome assembly GCA_033762625.1 of Alphaproteobacteria bacterium. NCBI lineage: Bacteria > Pseudomonadati > Pseudomonadota > Alphaproteobacteria > Alphaproteobacteria bacterium. Next base: position 12,883 of record JANRLI010000010.1, on the reverse strand, counting down.
TGCGAAGCTGTGCGATTTTCAGAAATATCCGTTTGATTTTATGGCGTGGTATTTTTTCAGCCCATCGAATGTTATGACCCTCATGTTTCAAGGTGCTGACGAATACTTGCCACGACTCTTCAATGAGTTTTTGAGTTATAGCTGGTGGTGTTACTTGTTTTGGTTTTGTAGGCATGAGGTAGCTTTTTGCTGGCGTGGTAAAGATGGAAATCAGCCTAACGCCTTGGCCAGTTTTTTCATGGCAAATATTTTGTTTATTTTCTAAATGTTATAAAAAAGCCCCTTCTAACGAGCTGAAGGGGCTTAGATTAACATTGAAATCTTAACGTTCAGATTGCTCAGATTGTAGGACTTTCTTCAATGGTTTCCTTTAATGACCAAAGAATTTTGGCAGCTTCAAATAACTTCTTGTTGCCCGCGTCACCAGCTGCAAGATGGATAAATTCAGCTGTGTGGTACACATGCCAAATAAAGTCTTTTGCCAGTTCTTCGGGGTCATAACTTTTAGGTAAAATCATCGCTTGGCATAAGCAAAGAGCTTGCAAGACGATGAAGTCATTGCCGTTGTATTTTTCTCCATCGCCATCGTAAATCCATTTAAAAGCACGGCGTAGTTGTTCGTGAAGTAAATCCCAATGCGGCTCTGGATAAGTCTCTTCTTCGTTTAGTTCTTCTTGTTCTGACATGTGCGCTCCTGTTGTTGGGTTGATAATTTCTTACCCATAACCTCAGGACTAATTTTTTTCATTCCTACACTGTCCTAAGCTGTCTTTTTCACACATTTTCAAATGCAGCTTTAAATAATCCGCCACTTTCTGCTGCTGCACGCGCAGATATTCAAAGTCCTGACGGATATAGCCAGCCGTAACGCTGCCCTTGGCGGGGCGGTGGTTCGTAAGCACATCAATATCGTAAGGTGATAGGCCTGCATTGTTTGCAGCAGTAGTATATGTATCACGCAAGCGGTGAGGTGAGGGTAGGCCTTGCCGTTGTTCTTTGGGTTCTTGAACAGGAATTAATTTGTTTCCCTTGCGACTGAAGGTTGGAAATACCCATGGGCAGTTATCACCGAACAATATCCGGTTCTGCCGTTCTCGGCGTTCAAGAATTTCAAGGCAGATGTCGGGCAATGGAATAGTAAACGCTCGATCTTCGCCGCCCTTCGGTTTGGGGCGATGAAGGCTGGCTTTGGTGAGGTCAATATCTTCCCACCGGATACTTGCAGCATCACGGCGGCGAATGCCCGTGAAAAGCACAAACAACTGATAGTCCCGGCGTACTGGATTTTTGATCTTCTTGGTCAGGTTAAACCAAGCAGGCAATTTATCTGCTGGAATAGGTTCTTGACGTCTGCGTTCTTTGAACCAATGCACAGCGATGATGGGGCATGGTGGTAAGTGCTCATATTCCTTCATAGCGGTGTTGTATATTGCCCTGAAGTTTTGCATGGCACGGTTGGCTACAACATGCCCATGCTTTTCGCCAATCAGCGTATGGCGTTCTCTCACCTCGCTACGGCTGATTTTATCAATGGGTCTATCCCACCAATCCTTGAGGTAGTTATCCATCGTGAATTGATAGTTATTAAGTGTGCCCTCCGCAGCATCTTTTCTTTTCAAAAGGTCTTTATGTATTTGATAGCAGGAAAGAAGCGTTATGTTCGTCATAAGCTTGGCTGTTTGAATTTCAACAGGGTCTTGTCCTGAATCCATAGATGCAAGAATTTTGCGAGCTTCTTTTCGCGCTTCGTCGGTTGTCCAAGTGCCATGACGTCCAATGTTAACTCGGCGGCTTTTTCCTCGGATATCTTTTTGAGCGATGTAGGATTTAGATTGGCGGCTTACAAGCAACCCGAAGCCTTTTAATTCTGTGTCGAAGTACAGTTTCTGCCCGTTTTCAGTGAGCGGCATGCGCTCAACTTCAGTTTTTGTAAGCTTCATAAGAGGCATTTGGTCAGCCGAAATAGGGTTTCAAGTAAGGTCGAACCATATTTTCAAAGAGACAAAAGACAACCAAATTCGATGCTAAAAGAAGGGTTTAGGACAATGTAGGAGAGTGTAGAACCTTACTATGGCCTTACTCAAAAATTCGTCATAAAGCTGCCCGTTTAGTAAGGTCATAGTAAGGTCGCTGTGTAGAATGTGTTAGGAGCCTTTAGAAAAGCTTTTGCAATTTCTCCAGTGTTTATTGATAAATTCAGTGTTGAATGGTGCTCCTTAGGAAAACGTAGTAGGACTCTTCTTGGTTTCCTAAACTGTAGGTCGCAGGTTCAAATCCCGCCGGTCTCACCATTTTTCAAGAAGGGTGCCATGAAACAACATTCACCTGAATATGAAACGCTCGCCAAATTGCGCGCCAAAAAGCACAAGCATCTAAAAATTGAAAGCGAAAAGCAAACCATGGGTAGCCGCGTGGCTGATGCTGTGGTAGCCGTGGTGGGTTCATGGCGTTTTATAATTATTCAATCTGTATTGCTTGGGTTGTGGCTATGCGCCAACATTTTCGGTTGGGTAACTCCATGGGATCCTTACCCGTTTATTTTGCTAAATCTGATGTTGTCATTTCAAGCGGCCTATACTGCGCCAATTATTATGATGGCACAGAACCGTGAAGCCGAAATTGATCGCATGAAGGTGCAACTGGACTATGATGTGAATTTGAAAGCAGAGCTGGAAATCGAGTTATTGCATGAAAAAATTGATATGATGCGCGAACAGGAAATCGCCCGCCTGACCAAGCTGGTAGAAGAATTAAGCGAAGCGCTAGCTAAAACGAACGCTAAAACAAAGCAATAAATAAGGCATTTCAACTTGAATAAAACTGCTCTATAACCACGGCCGGAAGGTTGGCATGGACGAGTAGCGCCCCGCCAATCCGGCCAGATCCGAAAGGAAGCACCCGTAACGAGATGCATCGGGTCATGTTCAACCTTCCACTTGATTTTTTCTACGCCATTCGATCTGCGCAATCGCGCAACCGCTCGGGCGTTTTTTCTGGGTTGTCTTTATGCTAGTCACCATCTGGGTAACAGAACATCCTTATTCACAGCGCGTTGGCATGTCGCTGAAAATGGGTTTCAAGGATGATGGCTTAATTGCAACGCCGCTTGATATTTCAGAGGAAAAAATAAATGCAACGGATGTGCATATAGGTTATGGCATTTTGCGCGGTATGGGCGATGTATATCGCCATGTCGAAAAAGTTGGCAAACATTGGTTTAATATTGATTTGGGTTATTTCGATCCAGGGCATTTTGATGGTCAGTACCGCATCGCGTATAAAAACACGCAAAGTCTGTTTGATGCAAAAATCCAATCAGACAAATGCCCGGAAATTTCACCATGGAAAAATGGTGGTAGCGTCGCATTGATTTGTCCGCCAACTAAACATACCGCTGCATTTTTCAATCTGGAAGATGCATCATGGATAACCCATGCAGAAAATCACGCAAAACAATTGGGGTTAATCCCCATAATACGGCGCAAGGATGCAACTGAAAAACTGGATGATGCGTTTGCTACAGCAGGCGCGGTTATCACATTCAATTCATCGGTTGCGTGGAAAGCATTGCAACTGGGCATCCCTGCATTCAGTGATACGCGTCATAGCACCGTGGGTTCATGGCATGGAATGTGTAATAGTATTGATGCGTTAAAAAAACTGAACCGTGAAAGCCTGTTTCGTTTTATGTACGCAAATCAACTATCCCTGGTTGATATTCAGCAGGGTAAACTTTTACCAATATTAAAACGTACCCTTGGATAGCCTGAACACCAACAATTAAGCCATTTTTTATGCTATAAAGAATCCCTTTATTCATGTGCCGCGCATCCCTATTCTAAAAAATTATGAGTATGCTTTTTGCCGAAATGACCGAAGAAGATAAAGATGCGCCAGCCGCATATCGGGTACTTGCGCGCAAATACCGCCCCACCAATTTTGATGAATTAATCGGGCAAGATATTTTGGTGCGCACCCTAACCAATGCCATAGAAAGCGGACGACTGGCGCAGGCCTATATGCTGACGGGTGTGCGCGGTGTTGGCAAAACAACAACTGCACGTATCATCGCGCGCTCCCTTAATTGCATTGGCGCAGATGGTAAGGGCGGCCCCACCATTAAGCCCTGCGGTGTGTGTGCCAATTGCGAAGCGATAACGCAAGATCGCCATGTTGACGTATTGGAAATGGACGCTGCATCACGCACCGGCGTTGATGACATCCGTGATATTATTGACGGGGTGCGTTATGGACCCGTGAGCGCGCGGTATAAAGTTTATATTATCGATGAAGTCCACATGTTGTCGAAAAACGCATTTAATGCGTTGCTCAAGACATTAGAAGAACCGCCCCCGCATACCAAATTCATCTTTGCTACCACTGAAATCCGCAAGGTTCCTGTAACAGTTCTTTCCCGCTGCCAGCGCTTTGATTTGCGCCGTGTAGATGCTGTCATTTTGCAGGAACATTTTAAACGCGTGAGCCACGCCGAAAAAATGGAAGCGGAAGATGAAGCCGTTGCGCTTATTGCCAGAGCAGCGGATGGCTCGGTTCGTGATGGATTGAGCTTGTTGGATCAAGCGATAGCGCGCGCGCAAAGTAACACCGTTTCGGCAGATGATGTGCGCACCATGTTAGGGCTTGCCGATCGTGCAAAGCTCATTACTCTATTTGAAGCATTGCACACTGGTTCACCGGTAAATGCATTGGATATTGCAGGGGAACTTCGCGCACTTGGCGCAGACCCGCTTGTTATCTTGCATGACCTTGCCGATATTGCACACACCTTAACCCGTGCAAAAATCTCTCCGCAATTGGCGCAAGGCCAGGCATTGCCGGAACTGGAACGCAATCTTGCTGCAACGCTAGGCGCAAAGCTGGGCATGCCCGCACTCACCCGCACATGGCAGATGTTGCTTAAGGGTATGAGCGAAGTGCAGCAAGCGCCTGATAGTCATCAAGCGCTGGAAATGGTGCTTATTCGCTTAAGCTATGCCGCCGATTTACCACCGCCCGGTGATTTGATTAAGAAGATTCAGGAAACAGGTACCAGTGAATACGCCGCCCCGCGGCCAAATGGTAATGGCAACGGCAACGGGAATGGCGCACATACACGTAGCCAAGGCAATCTTGCGGTTGCGGCGTCAAGCCCCCAGCCAATGGCAGTGCGTGCACAAGCAGCGCCGCACATACAAAGTGCAGTGGCCTATTCACCCATGCCAGAAAACTTTGAAGCGCTGGTCAATTTGTTTGAAGAAAAAAAAGAAATTACATTGTTCAGTCATCTTTATTCCGAAGTGCATGTGGTGAATTTTGCGCCAAGCATGCTGGAAATCCGCGTGACCGACCGCGCGCCACAAAATCTGGCCGGAAAAGTATCGCAATTTTTAACCGAATGGACTGGCAAACGCTGGATGGTCACCCTATCTGCTGAGCAAGGCCAGCCGACCTTAAGCGAAACGGTAAAGCAGCATAAGGCTAGCCGCATGCAGAATGCTGAAAACCATCCCTTGGTTAAAGCGGTGCTGGGCAGCTTTCCGGATGCGAAGCTGACGGCGCTTCGCACCAAGGTAAAGGAAGTCGAAGTGGTCGACGCACAAGCCGGCAAAGAAGAACTGGCTGAAATCAGTTTTGATGATGAAGAATAAGAAACACGTAAACAGGAACATAAAATGAAGAACATCGGTAATATGATGCGCCAAGCGCAAGAAATGCAAACGCGCCTTGCCAATATGCAGAATGATTTGGCAGCAGCGGAATTGCACGGGGCTTCTGGCGGCGGATTGGTATCCGTCACATTGAATGGCAGAGGCGAAGCGAAGAAAATCACCCTTGATCCAAAGGTCGTTGATCCTGCCGATATCGGCATGCTGGAAGATTTGATTGTGGCGGCCTATAACGATGCGCGCAAAAAAATCGAACAGCATGTGGAATCCGAAACGCAAAAGATTATGGGCGGCATGGCATTGCCGCCTGGTTTCAAACTACCGTTCTCTTGATATCTAAATGTTTGGCACGGATAATCCGCTTCAACGTCTTATTGCATTGCTGGCAAAGCTGCCGGGTCTTGGCCCGCGTTCGGCGCGCCGCGTTGCGCTAAGTTTAATGAAGAAGCCGGAGACATTGTTAAAGCCACTGGCCGAAGCGATGCTGGAAACAGCGCGCACCATGCGCCAATGCGATGCGTGCGGGAATCTTGATACGCAAAATCCATGCGCCGTATGTCAAGATACGCGCCGCGATCGTTCGATGGTGTGTGTGGTTGAAGATGTCAGTGATTTATGGGCGATGGAACGCAGCGGTATCTACAAAGGGCTATATCATATTCTCGGCGGAACACTCTCCGCACTCGATGGTGTTGGCCCCGATCAACTTCGCATTGCTGGATTGTTGCAACGCGTGGCATCTTCACGCAGCACAGAGCAACCGGTGCGCGAAGTCATCCTTGCGCTCAACGCAACGCTGGAAGGACAAACGACCGCACATGTGGTTGCCGAACAATTGGAAAGCACGGGCGTATCCTTGACGCGTCTTGCCCATGGCCTGCCGATCGGCGGGGAACTTGATTATCTCGATGACGGTACGCTCATCGCCGCATTTCATGCCCGCGCCAAAGCGGGCTAAAAGCCTTGCCATAGCTCTTTTGATGCGCATTTCGGGCAAAAATAATCCTCAACCAGTTGGTCAACTAACGTGCTGCTGAGTTAACCCATTTTTAACCCTAAAAACCTTGTTGCTCTGCAAAATAAGGCATAAGCTTTCTCTCATAACCCACATGGAGATGATGTTTATATATGCCTTTATTCTTTCATTCAGGCCTTGTTAAACATTTTGTAAGCATCATTGCTAGTAATACTACGAATGTCGTGCCCCTAAAGGTTAGGGGCTCGTTTGGTTTAACGTGCCCCGCAGATAAGGGCTAAACCGTGGACAAAGCCGAGATGCATAGTGCCGCAGTGGCAACCACAGAACAGGGATCCAAAGGATCGCAGGGTAGCGATTACTTTGACACGATTTCGTTCTCTATCTTGGTTAACGCCCGTGGCCGTGTCTGCATGCTGTATAACAAGCCCTTTAACGCCATCCCGGTATGGGTTAAGTACCTGACAAAGCAAAGAAAATTGCACTTAATCTTCGATAATGGCATGGAATACACCATCAGCTACATTATGGATGACAAATATAATAAGCTTTTCCTTAACCTAACCAAGCTGTTTATCGTCCGTTTTGAGGACATGAAACCAATTGAGGGCTTTGACACGAACGTTATTAAGGAATAATATACCAGTTAGGTAGGATATTAGGTGTATCCAATATATGGAGAAAGAAATGCTCGATTCAGGTCCATTACGCGGTAAAGCACTCGAAGCAGAGTTTGGTTCATTCTTGAGTCCAGCTGTTGTTGGATCGCTAGATCTCGGTAATGCAAATCGTGATTTGAATATCGATGTTAATCCAACTGCATTGCAAATGGCAGGCGTATTGACCGCAGCAATTCGTCCGGACGCTGGATTGGCAGCAAATTCAACTTCTTCGAGAGCGCCAAAATATACCGGTCTGCACTCCTAAGACGAGTTTCAATATTTAAACAAAGCCGCCTAGAAAATTTCTCAAACAGATTTCAGGCGGCTTTTTTATTGTCTTTTTTATTCTCGATCACAAAACTTTTTAAAACAAAGTTTCAACTGGAGAAATCTAAACAATCATTTTTGCAGGATGAATTGCGTCAAGCATCATCTTACTAAATCACTCTTTTCAACCTATGGGAGTGTTTCACGTGAAACATTTTTGATAAGCGTTTGAATTACAACTGTATTTCAAAAATCGCTTATTCTGCTTTTGAAAGTGGTAATTCCACGATAAACAGCGCGCCTTTTACTGTACTGTTTTCATCTTTGATATTTTGCGCGGTGATTGTTCCTTGATGCGCTTCGACGATTTGTTTGGCGATGCTTAAGCCCAAACCGGAATGCTTGCCGAATGCTTCATGCTCGGGGCGTTCCGAATAAAAACGTTCGAATACTGCTTCCAGTTTATTTTCTGGCATGCCCGGGCCGTCATCGGCAACAGTGATGCGTGCCATGCCGCGTTCTGTTGTCAAGCCGACATGCACGGTGCCATTGACGGGCGAGAACGATAACGCATTGCCGATTAAATTCTGGAACACCTGCACCAACCGTGTTTCTGCGCCATGGATGGTTGCATGGATATCTTTGCCTGTTTCAAACACCACTTTGGGTTTTGGCGTATCATCAATTGGTTCATACAACGCAACGACCATTTCCAGCATGCGTTCCAGCGCAATCGGTTTGGTTTTGGCACGGCTCAGTTCTGCTTCAATACGTGATGCTTGTGAAATATCGGTAATCAACCGGTCAAGACGTTGTACGTCATCAGCAATCACCAGCATTAATTTTTGCTGGCGTTCAGGGTCTTTGATTTTAAGCGCCGTTTCAACAGCGGAGTGTAGCGATGTCAGCGGATTCTTAATTTCATGCGCAACATCAGCCGCAAAGTTTTCGGTTGCATGCAACCGTTCGCCAAGTGCTTTCACCATTGCGCGCAGGGCAATTGATAAATCACCGATTTCATCGTCGCGGCTGCTGAAATCGGGAAGGGTAGATTGCAGTTTTAACGCGCCCATTTGCGTGCTTTGACCAGATTTTAGAACTTCAGCGGCAGATGATAATTGCTGCAATGGTTTTGCAATCGCTCTGGCAAGATAAAGCGATAATAGAATAGTGAGCACAAGCGTGAGGGAGAACAGCCTTACAATATCAATACGCACACCCATTACCGCTTGTTCAATTTTCACCCCCGCACGGCTGAGGAACACGGCGCCCAGCACACCCTTATAACGCTGCACGGGTACGGCAACGCCCAGCAGGATATGCCCATTGGGCATCAACCAGACTTCGCCGTCTTCATCACCATCCAGCGCATGTTCAACAATCATGTAGTCTTCGGAAGATGGGTCGGTTTCTTCCTTATAGGCTGCGTATTTTTTTGACCATGAGTTTAAACGAAACCATGCAATCGCATTTTCAAGATATTCCGATAAATGGTGATTGGTTGATGTGCCGGGTGGGGGAAGGATTTCACTTTGCACCATGTGGTTGTGACCTGGCATATGCTGCGAGTCACTAAACAGCGTACCGCGTATATCATAAAGGCGTGTACGTGTTTCGGTGGTTTCCATCAAGCGGCGCAGCATGGATTGCGCCAGTTCCGGCGATAGCAAATCACGCTCGTCTTCACTGCTGATTACCGCGCCTTCACCCAAAGCGGCAGCAAATTGCCGTGCTTCTTTGGTCATGCTGTCCAGTTCGTTCTGAACCAGGCGATTTTGATAACCGTCAAAATACAGAATGCTAACCACCAGCAAAATCAGTGGCATCGCATTTACAGCAAGGATACGTGCGGTAAGGGGTGAAAGCCTTGAGAACATGGGTGAAGTTTTACAGGTCAATCACCCATTACTCAAGCTGCATCATTACTCTTTGTAACGGTAGCCCACACCGTAGAGCGTTTCGATGTGTGAGAATTCTGGGTCAACTTCCTTGAATTTTTTACGCAGGCGTTTCACGTGGCTGTCTATTGTACGGTCATCCACGTAAATGGATTCGCCATACGCACTATCCAGAAGTTGATCGCGGTTTTTTACATGACCAGGGCGAACAGCAAGTGCTTTCACCAGCAAGAATTCGGTTACGGTCAGGTTAACCGGCTTACCTTTCCATGTGCAGCTATGGCGTGAACCATCAAGCACCAGTTCCCCGCGCACAATCACATTCGCTGCATCGGGCGTATCATCGCCGCTGCTATTCGCAACATTGCGGCGCAGCAGGGCGCGAATACGTTCAATGAGCAGGCGCTGTGAAAAAGGTTTGCGGATATAGTCATCCGCGCCCATGCGAAGGCCCATTAATTCATCAACCTCTTCATCTTTCGAGGTAAGGAAAATAACCGGCATGTTGGTATTTTGGCGTAGCTTGGTCAGGAGCTCCATTCCGTTCAGCCGTGGCATCTTGATATCAAGGACAGCTAAATCAACCGGCTTATCGCGAAGGCCTCTAAACGCTTCATCACCATCGGCGAAGGTACGCACATCAAAACCTTCCGCTTCCAATGCCATGGAAACAGAGGTCAGAATGTTACGGTCATCATCAACAAGGGCGATTGTCTGGCGCATAGTTCATTAACTCCTAGGTAAGGTTGTTATACCAGCAAATGTGGCAGCGCTATAGGGCGTAAAAAAGAAGGAATTGCGCCTAAAATAAGATGCGTTGCACTTCAATGCCTTAAGCATCTAACACCCTGATAATACATCAAATTTTACGCATAATATCGAACTCTTTAAGCATAGCCCGCGATAATCATCGCTATGTTACGTTTATCTTTATGCATTTTTTATGTCGTATTTTTCCTGTGTTCCGCACCGCTTCGTGCTGAACCGTCGGTCGTACCCGCACCGTTTGTTGCGCCGCTGATGCAATGGGTTGCGGTGCGCATGAGTGTTCCGGTCACCTCGCTGCCAACGGTTTACATCAGCCGCGAGCGCATGATTGCCAAAATCGGCGATCCCATGCGCCAATCTGCCTTGGCACGCGCATTATATGTGCCGAATGAAGTCGTAATTGACGATGAATTCTGGGATGCCAGCGATACACGTACCGTCAGCTTCCTGGTGCATGAACTGGTACATCATGCGCAACTAGTTAGCGGTCGTTCTTACAGTTGCCATAAGGCTAAAGAATGGGAAGCCTATAAGCTGCAAAATATGTGGCTTGCCGAACATGGACTGCCACCCGCCGTTGAAGACAAATGGATTGCACGCATGGCAGATTGCAATTTGCCAACCATTATTCAACGCCTGCACTAATCAGGCAACTGTACTTAAAAACCGTTGTTCCGTTCCCTGCAACACAAGACACGTCAGATGTCCGGTAGCATATGCGCCCGTATCAATCCCGATACGGTTGATACGCATTTCCGGTTTCAAGCGGATGCTATGACCATGCACAACCATGACGTCCAGCAATTTATCGGAGGATAAAAACGGTTCGCGCATCCACATGTAATGATGCGGGTCTTGTTGTTCCAGCGGCCGGTCAGGATGAATGCCTGCATGAACAAATAAATAATCACCAAAGTGTGCGGTATAGGGCAGGGTTTCGAGGAATGTCTTATGCGTAGGCGGTAGTTTTTCTTCGAACAGTTTTCTTAAATGAAATAGCTCGTCAAAATCCTGCGTCGCCGATTGGATAGGAATGCCATAGCTGCGAAGGGTTTGCAGTCCACCATAATGAAACCAGCCGGGCGCGACGCTATGATCTTTAAACAGGCGCAATACAATATCTTCATGATTGCCGCGAATGCACTGGAATTTCAAACGCCCGTAACTTCCGCGGGTGAGAATTTCAATCACATCCTTGCTGTTAGGGCCGCGGTCAACATAATCGCCAAGAAAAACCACGACACTTTCGCCGCGATAGCCCAGGTGGTCAGCTTCAATCATGCGCAGCATCTTTTCAAGCAAATCTGCACGTCCATGAATATCCCCAACCGCGTAAATCCGCAGGTTTTTGGGAATAGAGGGCGTAAATAGCGTGTCAGTCTCAAGGGGTTGCATCACGCCAAACTAAACATCATTGTGAAAACGTGCAACCTCATGCTATCTCATTAGTGATGCAAGAAAAAACAGAAACATTTACCGACACGATTCAAGGTTTTCATCTCGTTAAAAGTGGCATTCGCGGGCGCGTTGTGCGCCTTGGGCCAGAGTTGTCAAAAATCATTAACCGTCATGGATATCCTGCGGAAGTAGCCGCGCTGCTTGCTGAAACGCTTGCGCTTACGGCGGTGCTTGCATTTGCGCTCAAATACGAAGGCATGTTCACGCTGCAAACCAAAGGCGATGGCCCAGTGAGCATCATTGTTGCTGATTTAGGACGTGATGGAGCAATGCGCGGCTACGCGCAATATGATGCAGAGAAATTGAAATACGCCGGTGTGCGCAGCGCATTGTTGCTGGGCAAAGGGCATCTTGCGTTTACGGTTGATCCGGGTAATGGCGGTCAGCGTTATCAGGGTATCGTTGATTTAATTGGCCGCGATATGGCGGCATGCGTTCAAAATTATTTCCGCCAATCCGAACAGCTCGATACCGCATTCCGTATTCACACGGCGCAGGATAAAGATGGCGGTTGGAACGCTGCCGCCATCATGTTGCAACGGATCCCTGACGGGGGTGGATATGCTGCCAATAATAATGAGGAAGGCGGTGCGCCTGCATCAATCGAGCGGGCAGAAGATTGGAACCGAAGCAATATTTTGCTTGGTACAACCACTGATCCCGAGATGCTGGATTCTGCACTACCATTGCCACAATTGCTGAATAGATTATTCCACGAAGAAGGGCTGGAATGCGGGGATACATATACCCTCAAAGACCAGTGCCGGTGTTCACGCCAGCGCGTTGCGATGGTGTTAAGCACCTTGCCATCCGCCGAATTGCAGGACATGATGGTCGAAGACAAGGTAGAAGTGACTTGCGAATTCTGTAGTTCAAGCTATGAATTTGACAAAGAACAGCTAACAAAACTTGCCGCTGGCCCAGGTGTAAAAAACTAGGGCGTTAAGAATAAGGTATCAAATTTCTAAAGAGGTTCTCTCATGAAGAATTCGGTTCAAAAATCATCGCTGGTGGTTGCTGTCGTTTCTGTGCTTGCCCTTGCCGGATGTGCGGGCAGTGCGCCAACTGAATTCGCTATTCCAGCGGGAGCACTAGAAGCCAAAGAAATTCCGATGGATAATTTTTCCCGTACAACGCTTGCATCGCGCGTGTTTGATGTAGTGAACCAAGATACATCATCTGAAACCA
>JANRLI010000009.1 GCA_033762625.1 Alphaproteobacteria bacterium | reverse complement strand
CCATCGCCACTCCGCTTCTCTTCTGGAAATAATCTAGAACCCATGGGTCTGCTTCTTCACTTAAATATGTCAGGTGTCAAAACCCTGCCGCTCAAGCCTGGCTTTCCAAGGCAGTATCCTTATACGCAGATGGTCAGCCGTGTTTTGATTGACCAGATCGATCCGTTTCATTACTCGGCGGGCTGCGAACCGATTAGCGATATTCTAAAAATGCCATCCACCAATAAAAGCTTTGGTGATGTTGCCGAAGAACATGCGGTGGCGATGAAAAAATGCGATGGCAATATTTATATTATGTACAGTGGCGGGATTGACAGCTCATCCGCAGTGATTGCGTTTTTACGTACATGGTCAGCCCAAGAGCTGCAACGCGTTTATATTCTTTCATCGCATCACAGTGCGCTTGAATTTCCTGAACTTTGGAATGTTGTAGTTGATAAGTTCAAAGGACGCATTCTGCCGTCCTTCCGGCATGTCGAATATTACCTCAAAAAAGGCTATATCGTAACGGGTGAACATGGTGATCAGCTGTTTGGTTCCGATGTAATCCGTGCGATTTGGCATACATATGGTGATGGGGGGATTTTCAAACCGTGGCAGGAAATTATGCCGCCCGTTTATCGTAGCATGTTTGGGCCTGAAATTACCGCCTCATTCATACCGCGATATGAACAAACCCTTTCCTACTGCCCTTTCCCGCTTACTACCGCATTCGACTGGATATGGTGGTTTAACTTCACCAATAAATGGCAGCATGTAAAATACCGCTTACTTGCGCATAATGGCTGGACAGACCCCAAAAACACATTCCCGAAAATCAAACATTTCTATGATACACCCGCATGGCAACGCTGGAGCTTTGATAATCACGATAAAAAAATTGCCAAGAGTTATTCGACGTACAAGCTTGCCGCCAAAGAATATATCGTCAACTCAACAGGGTTTGCTGATTATATCAATAAGCCCAAAGTAGGTAGCTTGTACCAGATTTGGTACTCTTCCGAATTCTATGAAGCGATTGATACCGACTATAACTACCTGACCAGAGAACAAGCTGTGGAGTATATCCGATGAGTGCTTATATTTATCTTTTTCAAGAGCGTATTATTTACTGGACCCCGCAAACGCTATACAGCAAGCCGGTCGCCGTTCAAAAAGTAAAATGGTACAGCATCACCGGCGCCATTCCCATGCCGCTGAACGATATGGTGACAAGGGGCAATGTCGGTTACAGCATGCAAAAAGGCTTTTATACGGTTGAAGGCGAGTTACCGCCCAACTGGGATGAACGCGAAGGTCTTATCAAGCAGCTTCAGATTTTAGCCGGGCTTAATACCATCACAAATACGCAGCGCGCCAAATACACGGATAATTCGATTGGCCAGCCATTAATGGATGTCTTGCTGGTTGATGAAATCCGCCAATACCGCAAAAACGGAAGTTTGGATGAATGCACGATCATTACTTCGCTTTTGGAAACGGATGAACAAAATCTAACCCCTGATGCCTTGGTCACCAAGCTTTGGCTGCAATATGAATCCTACCGCACGGTCATTTCTTACCTGAATCGACTGGAATTTAAGGTCCGCCAGCTGCTCCGGGATCATGAATATGACAAAGCGAACGATTTAATTGCCGCCGAAGTAGAAAAAATGAGGATTTAGACCCAGCTGTATAGAGATTGTTTAGAGTTTTGTGTCAATTATTACCTAATCGTTAAGAGTGGGAATGGAGAAAACAGATGAATGTGAGCGCATTTCAAGATACCGAGATAGCCAAGCATCGCGAGTTGATGAAAAAATTTGGCGTCGAATATTTCCAACCTGGCGTCACAGCAACCAGCAGCTCGCGCGAAACAGATCTTTATACCTACAAAACCTATTACGGTAATCACGCAGTGGACGTTGAAAAAGGGGATTGCGTTTATTACTATGACAAAAATGGCGTTGCGCATGTGCAATCGGGCCCATTTAAATTTCAGTCTACCATCATCGCCACCGTTATCCGTGGTTATACACCATCCGCCCGTTCGGTGACCGTTGGCCGCGCCACCCATTTGCCTTACATCAATGGCTGCTCGACACGCCAGATCTTTACGCCAGAGCGTATTGGCGACCCAACTTTGCAATTACTACATTTGCCACCGCATTCAAGTGAACAGGCGCATCATATCCATTCCACTGCACGCATCGTGCATGTGCTTGAAGGCCGTGGGCGCTGCGTCGTTGGCATGGAACAATGGCAAGCTAAACAGGAGCTAAGCGCCGGGATGTCATTGGTATTACATCCGATGTGCCCCCACCACTTCGAGACAGATGGCGATTCATTACTGGTGTTGCCATTGCATATTTTCAGCTCTCCGCCATCAGGACTGGAATTCAATCATCCGATGTTCAATGGTACCCACAGGGTCGAACATTAAGCCTATTTCTGTTCAACAAATGGCTTCACGCGCAAGCGTGTTCTGTGTTCGGGCGCGGTTTGCGTTTCCCCATCTGGCATTACGCCGCGCTGATATAATTTTTGCCATTTATTCACGTAAGCCTCGGTTCCCGCCTGCTTTAGATCGGCGATGAACCCCGTGCGGCTCGCATTCCATGTATCGTATTCACGTTTTAATTCCGGAACATCGGTAAGCGGGCGTGTGCCAGGTTCCATTAATTCCAAATCACTGCGTCGCACTGGAAAAATATGGCAAAACGGCTCGTCCTTCTCGAAAAACACCGGATGATCTTTGCGTGTAAACTTCCAGTTCATCGTGAAGGTATAAGGCGACCAATCCGTTTCAACAACGCCCGATAACGGCGCAATGCCATCTTTGGGCTGATTGACTGGGCCTTGCACAAACATGTCAAATCCGGGTTCCGTGCGGAACAATGCGTGAATATGGAAAGTAAGTATGCCAAACCCGAAATGGCTCACAGCGTATGGCTTGATGACCGGATCTTCAATCAACTGAATGGACTGCATGTTTTCGCCGCCATCCCACACTGCACCAAACCGCGATGGGCATAAGATCTCCCACCCATGCGTGTTGGCAATCGTCAGCGGCAGGCAGCGATACGCATAGCGTTCACGTGTTGCATCCATCCAAGCACGTTCAAACGGTGCAGGCCGTATTTCAAATGGCAGGTTATCAAAGGTATAGGCAGTGAGTTTCATGAAAAGTATTGATGATAGGCGGCATAAACTGGCCCATTTAAGCTATTTTTTTTACCATATTAGCTTTGCATAAGGCTTCTCTAAAATCCATGTAGAAATTTTCAACAATTACATCTTTTTTAAGTACGCACATTAAGAACACCATGTATTAGTCCATCAATCGGTCTATTTGGGCCATTAAGGCAAAGATGCTCTCCTTTATAAAATTCTTGAGCCAAGACTGGCTTCTCTTGTCGATAAAAGATCATATCTTTTGCATAGATTTGAACAAAATGATTCATCATGTCTGTCTCCTGAGCACTGACTACAATTGTCGAAAGTCTAGGCTCCGCTGAATACTGATGCGGCCTAACAAACAGCACGCTTATGCTTGGCGTTAACGGTACTAGCATTTCTGGGTTAAGCGGCAAACCAATTGATGACGAAAGGTTCTGAAAGAATCCATCGCCAAAAATATATTCACGATCTGGAGAAAATATAACTGCAAACTTGCCACGAGTACCCAAACCATCTGCAATATTTCTCTGCTGGTAGCGCATATTTGCTGCTATGATGGTATTGCGCTCACGGACTCCAAGTCCCCCTCTTAATTCTTCAGCTATACTGGCGGCTGCGTTACGGTTCATAGGACTTCGCACACAAAGGGAAACAAGACCTTCCATAAGTAAGCCAAGCATTTCTTCGGGTACCTCTTGTGGTAAAAATCTACCTATGGAATTACGCGCATTGGTACGTTTTTCTTGACGAAGACTATTTAGCCATTTGATTACATTTGGAAAATTAGTATCGGCTTTATCAAACTCATTTTCAAAATTATAATCCCATACAGTTGTTTCACCTGCTTTCCGGCTCATTTTGATAGTATGGCCATGCCCAATCACTCCAAAATTTTTTGGCGGTCGGCACAAAGCTTCTCCACTTGGCGATAACCTAGTTGTACAACCATTTGTATCTTTCCAAAATTCGGAAATACATATAGGCCACCAGTGATGGTTTTTGGATGGTGCCATAAATTTGCTTGGGTTAGTTTAGAAAACAAAAATGGAGAGGATTACTTTGCCACGCGGCTAAGCCGCTCGCAAAGTTGCAATTTTCTGGTCGCGCCCAAATAAAACCTTCGGGCGCTCCCGAAAATTGTCGAACCTCTTATCGGTTCAAAACTTCTGACGTTAGTTTATAAAAAGGGCCATATGGCCCTTTTTATAAACTGGCGGACGGGAGAGGATTCGAACCTCCGATAAGGGTTTACCCCCTATAACGGTTTAGCAAACCGCCGCCTTCGGCCACTCGGCCACCCGTCCGCACATTTACAAACGTAACATTTGTGAGGTGTTTTGTAGCAAGCCCACCCCATAAAAACAAGGGGTGGGGTTTGGCAGGCAATATGCGTTTATTACTGGGCGGAATTGAGCTTTAATAGCTTTATAAGCTGTTTATTTATATCTTTTAGCGTGGTCTGCATTTCAACAGCGCCAAGATCGAAGGCGACTTTGGGCATACCGTAAACGACGCAGCTTGCTTCATCCTGACCGATGGTTTGCGCGCCTGCTTTACGCATTTCCAACAATCCATCCGCGCCGTCCCTACCCATTCCGGTTAGGATAACGCCAACGGCTTGGCGACCTGCGTGTTTAGCAACAGAACGGAACAGCACATCAACCGATGGGCGGTGACCTGAAACTGTCTCACCCTGATACACTTTGCATGAAAAGACATTCCCTGATTTTGCCAGCTCCATTTGAAAACCACCTGGCGCGATATAGGCATGGCCTTGTTCCAAACGATCACCATCTTTTGCTTCAGCCACACGAATGGGCGTGATGGAATTCAAACGATGCGCAAATGATGCTGTAAATTTTTCCGGCATGTGCTGGGTAATGATAATAGGCGGCGATTCAGGCGGCATGCCGGTTAATACTTCGGTGATGGCTTCAACGCCGCCTGTTGATGCGCCAATTGCAATAAGCTGTTGCTGCGATGGCGGGACAACCTCCGCTACCGGTTGCACCTTTTTTTCATAAGGCTTGCGCACAGGCATGACATAAGGATGGACTTTTGCTTTTGCGGCAACGCGTACCTTGTTACGCAACTCATCAGCCAGCACATGCATTTCCTTATGCAAATCATTTGTGGGCTTGGTTACATAATCAACAGCGCCCAGTTCGAGCGCGCGCACCGTAGAATCAGCGCCCAGTGCTGTTAAGCTTGAAATCATAATCACCGGCATCGGGCGCAGTGTCATGATGCGTTCAAGGAATTCCAGCCCACCCATTTTCGGCATTTCGATATCCAGCGTAAGAACATCGGGGTTGTGCTGTTTGATAAGCTCGCGCGCTAGGATTGGATCAGGAGCGCTGCCCACAACTTTAATGTCATCGCAGCTGAGCAGTTCCGTAAGGATCTGGCGCATCAAGGCGCTATCATCGACAATGATTACTTTAATCGGGCTAGATGTCATTGATCCACTTAGCAAGGTCGTAATGATTCTTTAGATCACACACAATTGCATGTGACCGACCCCATGACAAGGGTAGGACACGAATTTATGGGATTTTTATGCGGCGCTTTCAGCAATCAGCTTAGCTTCGTCCACATCATTCGAGGTGAACAGCTTTTCAAGCACCAGAAGCGCAACCATGCGTTCCTTGATGGTGATAAGGCCGCGCAAATAAGCACTATCCACGGTCGAATCCATTTCTGGGGCTGGTTTAATCTGGTCTTCGGTGATGGTTAGGATGTCTGACACCCCGTCCACGAGCACACCAAACATACGCTCGCCCACTTTTACGATAATCACCACATGGGTGCGGGTGATTTCAGTTTCCCCGCCGCCAAAGCGTGCGCGTAAATCATAAATCGGCACCATAATACCGCGCAGATTAATTACGCCGCGCACAAAATGCGGAGAGTTAGGAAGACGTGTTGCGGGAACCCAGCCTTTAATTTCGCGCACAGCCATAATATCCACGCCATACTCTTCCTTGCCAACACGGAAGGTGATGAATTGCAAGTTTGCAACGCCATCTTCGCCCTTACCATCTTCATCAATCCGTGCGGGGGTATTTGCCGATGTTTTTGCCATGAGAGTCTTCTCCATTATTATAAAGCTGCTTCGAGGGTATGGGCGGGATTTTTTGTGACAGCGCGATCAAGCAAAATTTGCCGCAGGCCAATCACGTCAAGAATAAGGGCAACACGGCCATCACCCAAAATGGTGGCGGCAGAAACACCTTCAATCTGGCGGTAGTTGGATTCAAGGCTCTTGATCACAACCTGCTGCTGGCCAATCACTTCATCCACCACTAGGCCGACTTTCTGGCCACCATCCACTTCGACCAATACCACCAGCGCATCTGCAGGATTGGTAATGGCATCGCGGATGTTGAATACATCATGCACATATAGCAAACGGATGTATTCACCGCGAATGTGAATAAGATCACCATGCGTAATCAGCTTGGAAATCATTTCCGGCGTGGGTCGTAGCAATTCAATAATACTGGTCAATGGCAAAACATAGCGTTCCTGCCCAACCGTCACCACCATGCCATCCAGCACCGCAAGCGTAAGCGGCAGCGATAGCACAAAGCGTGAGCCAAGACCCGGCTTGTTTACAACATTAACGCGGCCACCAAGGGCCTGGATATTTTTCTTTACCACGTCCATCCCTACGCCGCGTCCGGATACGTTGGAGATTTTTTCAGCAGTTGAAAAACCGGGTAGGAAAATAAAATTATCGATTTCTTCATCCGTCAACTGTGCATCGGGATTGATAAGGCCTTTTTCGATGCACTTTTGCTTAACGCGCTCACGGTTGATGCCGCCGCCATCATCAACAATCTGAATAACGATACGACCGGAACGATGTTCAGCTGACAATAGAATAGTGCCTTCACGCGGCTTACCCGCTGCTTCGCGCTTATCCGGCATTTCAATTCCGTGATCCACGGAATTTCTGATCATGTGGGTTAATGGATCACTGAGCTGTTCAATGACTGTTTTATCAACTTCCGTATTTTCGCCGGATGTTACCAAGCGCACATCCTTATTCAGAGTTCCGGCCAGCTCGCGCACTAGACGTGGCATTCGCTGGAATACCGATTTGACAGGCTGCGCGCGTATCGACATCACGCTATCCTGCAATTCACGTGTGTGTTGCTGCATCGATTCAAGGCCGTTCATCAAATTCTTGTTCTCGATATCAAGTTGCTTTAATTGCTCGGCAACCATGGCCTGCGTAATCACAATTTCGCCAACCATATTCACAAGGCGGTCAATCTTGTCCAAGTCAACGCGGATAGATGTAACGGCTGCAGTTTTTTCGCCCCCTTCTTTCTCTTTTACAGCTTCTTTAGCTGGCGAAGGAGCTTGCGTCGTCTTTGCAACGTCTTGATGGGTTTCTTGGCTGATTGCAGGCGCGGAAGCTGCAAACGGCGTATCAATGGTTTGCGGGCCATCGGGTTGTAATTGAATAGATAATTCTGAATCCACATCTACGAATTCAAACACTTCCATCAAGGCTGCTTCGCCAATATCGGTTTCAATCTGGATAATCCAGCCGATATACGCTTCTTCAGGATCGAAACGGTCAAGCGTTGGAATACCGCCCGTGGTGCAGGCGATGATGGCGTTACCAAGATTTTTAATCTGACGTAAAATAAGCAATGGCTCGTTCGCTTTGGCATAAAGCGTGCGCAGCGGCTTAAAGCGGATGATAAACTTCTGAATTTTTTTGACGGGAGCTGCTGCTTTGGCCGCACCTGCACCATTACCACCGCCATGGCCACCTTCTTGTGGCCACCAGTCATTAAGGCCGGCAAGCACTGCCGCTTCACGGTCAGCAGGCAATTGCACATCGCCCTTTGCTTCACGCACCAGATCAGAAACAACGTCAAAGCCTTTCATCAATAAATCATGGCGTGATTTATCAATCGAAATTTTTCCACTGCGCAGGGCATCCAGCACACTTTCAAAGCTATGGGTAAATTTGACAAGCCGTTCCATGCCAAAGGCGCCTGCGCCACCCTTGATCGAATGCACGGAACGAAAAATTGCGCCAAGGCTTTCCGCACTGGGTTCGGTGATGGACAAATCCATCAGATGCATTTCCGCCATACCGAGCAAATCTGCGGATTCTTCAAAGAATGTTTTTTTGAAATCTTCTAATTGATCATCCACGTTGTATCACCATTTCACAGTGTTACTTTTTTTATTGTATTTATCAGTTTGTCGGTATTGAACGGTTTAACCAGCCAGCCGGTTGCACCTGCATCACGTCCTGCCTGCTTTCTGATTTCATCCTTTTGGTCAGTCAGCATCAAAATCGGCGTCACTTTATAGACGGGGTGCTGACGCAGATATTTGATGAATTCCACGCTATCCATGCCCGGCATGTTTAAATCAGTGACGATGCAATCAACCTTTTGGCCGCCCAATACATCCAGCGCGTTCTGGCCATCAAAGGCCTGTTTCACATCAAAGCCAGCCTGCTTCAAGGTGAACCCCACCATATGCTGCATCATTTTAGAATCATCAACGGTTAGAACTGTCTTGCTCACTCTTTGCTCCAGCGTTTCAGGATGTCGGCAAGTCCCATATCCGTCAGCGTTTCGGTAAAATCCTTGGATTGGTTGATCACCCATAATTTATGTCCCTGCTGGCGAAGCGATGTATCAAGTGAAAGCAAGGTTTGCACGGCAAGGGTTGTAATATGCATGACCCCACCAGCATCAAGGGCTACATCCTGGGTTAATGGCCATTCACGCGCACCATCAAAGAATTGTACGGCGGCATTATTATCAAATTGGGCAGTCAATGTAGTCATTGAGGACACTATTGATAGGAAGAGAACTGGCGGGCAGATCCGAATAAGAAGCGCCCTTTGATACTTAATAGTTTATGACTCCAGTTGCTACCAAATGTTTAACACCGCCAGCGCGGGGTATGCAGAAAACCCAATATAGAATGTAGTTTTTGATACACACACCGATGCGACGCGGTGATTCTGTTTTGAGATGCAAAACGGTGTGACGATTTTTTATTTTTTTCAAAAAAACTTTGGCGGTTGGTACGCGCCGGAAATGACCTTTGAGGCAACTCAAGCACTTAGCTGGTTAGCAAAGCATTAACTATATGATTTAGAATGATTTTTTACAGAAATTTAGTTCAAACTTTAGATAGTTTTTACTTATTTCTGGCAAAACTATGTCATTCGCTGAACAAGAATTTGAACAGAGAACTGATTTCAACAATTTATGGGAAAAGGTGCGGCTATGTCCCTATCAAGACAAACAGTAACGTCATTAATTGACCTCATCGAGATTAAGCTGAGCTGCATGACCGTGCAAGACAGAGATGATTTACGTGAAAAAGTAGCCCTGCAAAAAGCCATGTGCGAACTTTCTGCACTGACTGGCGGTGCTGCAACTAACGACGACGAAATTCTTGGCGAAGTGCCACGCCGTGGCCGCCGCCGCCGTATCTTCCAGGAAAGCGCTGGCAGTTACGCATAAGTTTCTTTTAGCTAAGCAAAAAGGCCAGCGCCTCCGCTGGCCTTTTTTTTGTCATACAGCCGTATCCAAATGTTAACCGAACCCGCCCCAGCACAACCTAACGAACCAGCACCGCCACGCAAACCCGCCACTGGTGTCGTTATTGGAATTGCGTTGGTATATGTTGTAATCATTGTGCTGTTCGGGGTTTCGATTTCGATTTACCATCCCCTGCGCATTTATGAGGCAACGCTTTTGATTGGTGTTATCACCAGCCCAATTTGGGTTCTGATATCCGACTACTTCAAAACCCGCCTTCTCGCCTTACAACTTGGTATTAACACCACAAAGCTTTCACTTGGCTGCTTTTTGTGCGGGATCTTATTAACCTACAGTATGGCATATTTTATGAATGGAAAGTTCGATGATACGCCTGAACAGCAATGCGAAAAAATCGTTCTTTCGAAACATATCGAGACCCATAAATCGAGCAGAAGTTATTATGCGCGTATTCCTGCATGTGTGGATGGTACCATTCCATTTATAAATCTGGATGAAACCGAAGATATATCTGTTTCACACGATGAATATCAAAAACTGCAACCCGGGCAAACCAAAGCCATCGTCTTGTTTAAAAACGGGCGATATGGGATTGCTTGGAAACTATCAAGCCGTGTAGTGATAACGCCAAATAAACCAGCGCCGCTTGCCGGATATTTAACGCGCTTTGCATCGGAATTTCAGGATGCGGATTATCTAACTGGCGTTGCGTATTTCAAAGGAACAGGCCGCCCCAAGGACGATACTCAAGCCGTGATTCATTTCCAGCGTGCAGCGCAGCGCGGAAATGCGATTGCACAGCATGATCTAGCCTATATGTATTTCAATGGTCTTGGCACCGCAGTACAAACGGCTGCCGCGTTTGAACTCATCAAACAATCGGCACAAAACGGCTATGCGCTGGCGCAAGATTATCTGGGAGTTATGTATGGCGATGGCAAGGACGGTGCACCGCAAGATTGGCTACAATCCTACTACTGGATCAATAAAGCGGCACAGCAAGGTTACCCGCAAGCCATTCAGGATATGCAATATGTGCGCAGCCATATGACGCCACGGCAACGCGAAGAAGCCGAACGAAATTAACCCGCCAGCTTTTTCTTCAGCAAGTCATTCACAACACCAGGGTTGGCTTTGCCGCCGGTATTCTTCATCACCTGACCGACAAAGAAGCCAAACAGTTTGTCCTTGCCGCCGCGGTATTCCGCAACCTTATCCGGATTTTGCGCAATCACATCATCAATTGCTTTTTCTAATGCGCCAACATCACTGACCTGTTGTAGGCCCTTTTCTTCCACGATTTTTGCGGCTGGCTTGCCTGAGGCGACCATTTCTTCAAACACTTCCTTGGCAATGCGGCCGGAAATGGTGCCATTGATAATGAGATCAAGAAGACCGCCCAGCGCCTCAGCCGATACCGGGCTTTCGGTAATCGCCTTGTTTTCTTTATTCAGCACGCCGAATAATTCACCCATCACCCAATTCGCAGCCAGTTTTCCGTCGCGGCCTTTCGCTGCATTTTCAAAATAAACAGCGGTATCTTTTTCGGCGACCAACACACCCGCATCATACGGCGTTAAACCAAAATCATTGATGTAGCGGTTTTTACGGTCATCGGGCAATTCTGGAAGCGTTGCCTTAATATGATTGACCCATGCTTCATCCAGAATAAGCGGCAATAAATCAGGATCCGGGAAATAACGGTAATCATGCGCTTCTTCTTTCGAACGCATGGATCGGGTTTCGCCTTTTGCATTATCAAACAGACGTGTTTCCTGTTTGATGACCCCGCCGCCTTCGATAATTTCAATTTGGCGGCGCGCTTCGTATTCCACTGCCTGCACCACAAAGCGCATGGAGTTGACGTTTTTAATCTCGCAACGCGTACCAAGAGGATCACCGGGTTTACGTACGGAGACGTTGACATCGGCGCGCATGCTGCCTTCATCCATATTGCCATCACACGTGCCAAGATAACGCAAAATGGTGCGGAGTTTTTTAAGATACAAACCGGCTTCTTCCGAAGAGCGCAAATCGGGCTCAGACACAATTTCCATCAAGGCAACGCCGGAACGGTTCAAATCAATATACGATTCTGTCGGGCTTTGGTCATGCATGCTTTTGCCCGCATCTTGTTCGAGATGCAGACGCGTAATGCCGATGGCACGCGTGGAACCATCGGGCATATCGAGTATGATCTGGCCCTTGCCGACAATCGGATCTTTGAACTGGCTGATTTGATAACCGCTGGGTAAGTCAGCATAAAAATAGTTTTTACGGTCGAACACTGAATGCAAATTGATTTTAGCATTAATGCCCAACCCCGTGCGTACCGCTTGCTCAACACATTTTTTGTTAATTACGGGCAGCATGCCGGGCATGGCCGCATCAACAAAACTTACCTGCGCGTTGGGTTCTGCACCAAATGCGGTTGCCGCACCGGAGAATAATTTGGATTCAGAAAGCACCTGTGCATGAACTTCCATGCCGATGACAACTTCCCAATCACCTGTTTCGCCTTTAATTAGATTTTTATTTGCAGTCATGTTCGTATCCCAAAAAATCTTATGCGTGAAATGGCGGCAATGCTTTGAAGTTAGCCGCAGCTTCAAGTGCGGCGCCAATGCCCAGCACGGTTGATTCATCAAATGGACGGCCAATAATCTGCAAGCCAAGCGGCAAATTATTTGCGCTTAACCCAACCGGCAGCGACATCGCCGGCAATCCTGCAAGGTTCACGGGCACTGTGAATACGTCATTAAGCCACATTTTAATCGGGTCATCCTGTTTTTCGCCAATTGCAAAGGCATCAGAAGGCGCAGTTGGCGTTAAAATGGCGTCACATTGCTTGAATGCCTGACCGAAGTCGCGGGCAATTGCATTACGGACTTTTTGGCCTTTGAGATAATAGGCATCGTAATAACCTGCCGATAACACATAAGTACCAAGCATGATACGGCGGCGCACTTCCGCGCCAAACCCTTTGGCACGGGTATTTTCATACATTTCAATCAGGTTCTTTCCTGCTTCACGTTGACCGTAACGCACGCCATCATATCGTGCGAGGTTCGATGAACACTCCGCCGTTGCCACGATATAGTAAGTGGCAAGCGCATATTTGGTATGCGGCAATGAAATATCGACAATTTCGGCGCCAGCATCTTGCAGCATTTTAATACCCTGTAGCCACAGCGTTTCAATTTCCGCCGGCATTCCATCGACGCGATATTCTTTTGGAATACCAATACGCAAGCCTGCAATACCGCCTTCAATCGCTTCAAGGTAATTTGGAACTGGGCGATTAACCGAGGTTGAATCTTTTGGATCATACCCCGCCATCGAACGCAGCATGATAGCAGCATCTCGCACATCGCGTGTCATCGGCCCTGCTTGGTCGAGGGATGAAGCATAAGCAACAATACCCCAGCGTGAACAGCGACCGTAGGTGGGTTTAATACCCGTGATGCCAGTGAAGGCTGCAGGTTGACGAATGGAACCGCCGGTATCGGTTCCGGTTGCGGCAATTGCGCAACGCGCAGCAACGGCAGCCGCACTACCCCCGCTAGATCCGCCGGGAACAAGTTTGCGCGCAGCATTCGCTGGATCAGCGCCACTCCAGGGATTAATTACATTACCATAAGCCGATGTAATATTTGCCGAACCCATCGCAAATTCATCAAGGTTTAGTTTGCCAAGCATCACTGCACCATCACGGAATAGCTGGCTGGTGACAGTTGATTCATATTGCGGTTTAAAGCCACGCAAAATATTGCTACCCGCGGTTGTCTGCACGTCATCTGTACAAAATAAATCCTTGATGCCGAGTGGCAACCCATCAAGCGGCAGCGCAGTACCTTTTACATATCGTGCATCGGATTCCTTCGCTTGTTTCAGCGCAAGTTCCGGTGTTTCAACAATATAGGCATTCAGCGAACGGCACTTTTCGGTTGCCGTGATATACGCCTGCGTTAATTCCGTGGCAGTGAATTTCTTGGTCTTCAAACCATCAAGCGCTTGCGCCAATGTGAGTTCAATAAGTGATGACATGCAATATCCTGATTTTTATTCGATAACTTTTGGAACAACAAAAAAGCCAGCTGCCTGTTTGGGCGCATTGGCCAAGACATCTTCCGGATAACCGCCATCTGCCACCTTATCTTCACGAAGCGGCAAGGTTACTTCCACTACCGAAGTGAGTGGAGGTATGTCATCGGTGTTTACTTCCTGCAATTGGTCAATCCAGCCCAAAATGGATTGGAACTCTTTTGTCATTGCATTTTGTTCCTCTTCCGTCAGGCGAATTCGGGCAAGGTTTGCAATGCGAGCAACGGTATTTTTATCAATCGACATGTGTTTTAAGAAAAAGTAACGGTTGGAGGGTGATAATTGGTATTCAGGATTTAGCATTTTTATGTAAAGAAAGACAAATGTCTATTCACCCGTGGCCCCATATTCTAAAGCGCGTTAAAAAAGGCCAATGCCTGCTGGGCCTTGATGTGGGCAGTAAAACGATTGGGGTTGCGGTCTGCGACCCAGGCTTTAAGCAATCTTCCCCACTTTTAACGATTAATAGAGGAAAGCTGGCCAACGATATTGCTGTGCTGGCCAAATTAGTAGCAGAGCGTGATGCGGGCGGGCTGGTTATTGGGCTTCCCTTGAACATGGATGAAAGCGAAGGCGTGATGGCCAAAAAAGTTCGAACATTTGCGGCGCAGATTTTGGAAGCCAAAAATGTATTTACGGCAGAGCCCCAAATCAGTTTTTATGATGAACGCCTATCCACCAGCACGATGCGGGATTTTTTAAGTGATGAGGCAAAGCTGCGCCACAAACGCCGCGACGCGGTAATTGATAAGCTGGCAGCACACAGCATTTTGCAATCAGCACTCGATTTTTATAATTCCCAAAATAACAAAACATAATGAACCAGCAATTTTCCATTACTACCCTGCTCTTATGTATTCCGGTTTTGATGTTCGGGCCATTCATGGCGTTGATGCCCCGCGGGATGATGGCGCTGATTATCTATTCGGCACTCGTGTTACTGCCCAAGCTAAAAAAGCACTGGAAAGAAATTGTTCAAAACATCAATAAACACAGCTTTATCTTGCTGGGCGGTGCAATAATTTATACTTGCCTTAGCGCGTTCTGGAGCCCGAACGACAAGGCATGGCATACGGCATTTGATGTGTTTTATATCAGTGTCTGCTGTTGGATTATTTTTACGACACTGCCATTTATTAAAGCGCAGGCACTGGATGTGCTTATCAAACTGTTTGTCGTGAGCTGGTGCTTTGGATTTGCCTTATTGTGCGTCGAAAGCTTTTTTGATCATCCGATCCATCGCTGGTATGAACATCTGGATGCAGCAACGATAGTCAATGAAAATATAACTAAGCGCACTGCAGCTCTCTTTGCGCTTTCTATATGGCCATTTGCGTTATGGCTTAAGACCAAAGGCAAAACAGTTTTAAGTATCTTAGCTGTTATCGGCTTTTTGATTTTGAGTGCATTTCTTACCAATCGTTCATCCATGCTTGGCATGGTGGTTGGCACCGGCATCTTGTTTTTTGCCTTTTTCCAGCCGGTTTTAGCGCGTTGGGCACTCGTGGTGATGATTGGCCTTGGCTGCTTTTTTATTGTGCCCATTTCAACATTACTGCCACTCATTCCGCAGGAAATTACCGGCCAGTTGTTTGATTCAGCGCTGGCACGCATCAAGATATGGACATTTACATCACAACATATTCTGGAAGAACCGCTATTTGGGCACGGCATTGATGCCTCCAAAGGAATGGAAACCGATGCGGGCACCGGCAGCGGATTTTTTGAACCAGGCGTAAATGTGGTAAGTCATCATCCGCATAATATCTTTCTGCAAATCTGGCTGGATTTCGGAATGGTTGGCGCATTGCTGTGGGGTGGATTATTATTGATGCTGACTTACCGCGTTTACAATGCACATGAAACGGCACAGCCCTATATTGTGGCGGCAGCCTTTTGCAGTTTGATGATGCTGAGCACCACATTCTCGCTGCTACAAGCATGGTGGTTATCAGGGCATATCGCAGCAGCAATTCTGTTTGCGCTGCTTAGTTATAACCAGTCACGCAATGCTGCGATGAGCGGCACATCCGCAGGCGGCATTTCAAATTCGTGAAGCTGGTTGATACGCACCCAGCTCAGTTTTTGTCCTTCCACCGATTGGGGCGTGCCATGCCACATGCGGCATACGTAAAGCGGCATCAATAAATGGAATTTTTCGTAAGCATGGCTAGCAAACGTAAGCGGATATAAGCAACCGGGCGATGTTTCAATATTCAGTTCTTCGCGCAATTCGCGGCACAAGGCCATTTCCGGTGTTTCCAATTGATTGACTTTTCCGCCGGGAAATTCCCATAACCCCGCCATTTCTTTTCCTGCTGGGCGCTGTGCTAGCAATACGCGGCCATCAGCGTCAATCAATGCAACCGCAACCACCAACACCAGCTTGGCTGGGTTTGGTGGAATTGGCGCTGTGACATCGATGCAGGACATTAGCTTCGATAACTGCCGTTAATGTCGATATAGCCGTGGGTCAAATCGCATGTCCACACACGGGCCTTGCCCTTACCCACACCGACATCAAGTTCAATATGCACATCGCGGCCCTTCATATATTTGGCAACGGGTGTTTCATCATAATTTTTAATCTGCTCGCCATTTCTGCAAATGACATAGCCACCAATTGAAACTTTGACACGCTGCATATTCAAACGCGCGCCGCTGCGCCCTGCTGCTCCAAGAATACGTCCCCAATTTGCGTCTTCGCCAGCAATGGCTGTTTTCACAAGTGGGGAGTTGGCGATAGTAAGCGCGTGTAACCGCGCGGCCTTGTCGTTTTCTGCGCCGGTTACATCAATGGTTATAAGCTTTTGCGCGCCTTCGCCATCACGCACGATAAGTTGTGCAAGCTCCATCAGCACTTCTTCAAGTGCTGCGGCAAATGCACGGGCATCCTTGCTATCGGTTTTGGTTATTTTAGTGTTCTGCGCTGCACCTGTTGCAAAAACCAGAAGCGTGTCATTGGTTGATGTATCACCATCCACCGTGATGCTGTTAAAGCTTTTATCGGTTGCAGGTTTTACCATTTTTTGTAAAACGCCGGCGTCAATCGATGCATCGGTAAACACAAACCCAAGCATGGTTGCCATATTCGGGGCAATCATACCGCTACCCTTGCCAAAACCGGAAAGGGTAATGGTCTTGCCATTTATCTTAACGCGCCGGCTGACGGTTTTTGGGAATGTATCGGTTGTTAAAATTGCTTTGGATGCCTTGGTCCAAACCGCAGCGTCGCTTTTCAATTTTTTTACAATTGCGGGCACAAAATTGGCAATCGCTTTTTTTGGAAGCGGGCGGCCAATAATACCTGTGGATGCAACAAATACTTCGCCAGCATCGCAGCCCGTTTCAAATGCCACAGCACGCACGCTTTCTTCCAACAATGCAATGCCAGCCTTACCTGTTGCGGCATTCGCGTTACCTGCATTAATTAGCAAAGCGCGCGCTTTCTTGCCTTTCAGCAACAGGCGGCACCACGCAACAGGCGCAGCTGCTGTGGTCGATTGCGTAAACATCCCTGCGACAGCGGTGCCATGGGGCATGACCGCCAACAGCAAATCATCACGGCCCGTATAACGCAGACCTGTTGCCAGCGTTGCAAGCTGAACACCGCGCACTGGTTTTAAAGCTGCAGGTTTTTTGGGCGCAAGGGGCGAGCGTGGATGTTTGATAGCCATTTCTTTTCGTTCCTCAAAAAAGCATCCCCGCTAAAGCGGGGATGCGGGTATCAGTTAAAAGATGAAGAAAAATTACTTCTTTTCTTCTTTCTTGTCTTCTTCCTTCATCGGCTTACCATCAAGGCCAAATCGTTCGATTTTTGCCTTCTTGCGCATGGCTTCAATATATTCGTTGGCAGCCTGATCAGAAACCTTGGCTTCAAGTTGCGGTTTGACTTTTTCAAGCTCAACAGGCTTTGCTTCGCGCTTATCTTCAACCTTGATGATGTGATAGCCAAAATCAGACTTCACTGGGGTTTTGGAATAATCACCAGCTTTCATTGCGAATGCTGCATCAGCAAATGGCTTCACCATGGTCTTTTTGGTGAAGTAGCCCAAATCGCCGCCTTGGGTTGCCGAAGCAGTGTCGGTTGATTTTTCAGCAGCCAGTTTGTTGAAATCACCGCCTTTGTTCAAAAGCTCGATGATGTCTTTGGCTTCCTTTTCAGTTTTCACCAGAATGTGGCGCGCTTTAACTTCTTCTTCTTTCGGGCTTGCCTTTACAATGCTGTCGTACATGGCTTTGATTTTATCATCCGTAACCATAGGTTTGATTTTTTCACGCAACGTCACATCGGTGATGATGCGTTCTTCAGCGCGCTTCATGCGGTCCTTGAAATCTGCCGTTTCGTTTACCTTGGCTGCATAGCCTTCAGCGAGCAGCAATTTTGCATCAATCATCCGATCAAGAAGCTGCGGGTAAATTTGATCAACGGGAATTTGTTGCAGCTGAGCCGGTAATGCGGAGAGTTCATGCATCACATCCGATTTACGGATTTCAGAACCGTTTACGCGCGCTACAACAACATCGTCTTCAGCAATCGCTGGAAACGGGGCAAGGAATGCCGACAATAAAACACTGACGATTATTCCCTTTGGCAGTGCTTTTTTTGGGTTGAACATAGAAAGTTCCTTTCTTAACAGGTTTTTTTGGGGGTATGTTGGGTTAATTGGAGGCTGTGTGAATCGCTTGTGTTGCGGGGCTTTCATTCTCTAGCGGAAGGCCAGTATGCCTGCAAGTCCCTCATAAAAGTGATGCGTAACAAGCAATAATGGCAAAGATATGAAGGGTTTGCCCATAGCACTTTGGCCGCCTATATCTTAAGCAGAGTCATTCAAAGCCGAGGGCAAAGCTTGGTGTTGGCAATTGGTCAAAGTTTCGGCTAATTTGCCCCGCTTACTGATGATGGTTTTAAGGGGCAATCCAGCCCACATCTTTTGAGGTTAATTTTGAAATGCTTGCGGCACTTACCCGTAATATCTTTGGCACAGCCAATGAACGTTTTTTAAAGCAGCTCCGCCCCGTTGTTGGCGTGATTAATGCACTGGAACCAAAATACGCTGCTATGTCCGATGAGGAGTTGCGCGCGCAAACCGACCTTTTCCGCAAGCGTTTACAAGATGGTGAAAAGCTTGATCGTTTATTGCCCGAAGCATTTGCCGTGGTGCGCGAGGCCGCCAAAAGGACACTGGGCCAACGCCATTTCGATGTGCAGCTGTTGGGCGGCATGGTATTGCATCAGGGCAAAATAGCTGAAATGCGCACCGGTGAAGGTAAAACACTGGTTGCAACCCTTCCTGCTTATTTAAACGCGTTGACAGGCAAAGGCGTTCACATTGTTACCGTGAATGATTATCTGGCGCAGCGCGATAGCGGGTGGATGGGCCGCGTGCACAGCTTCCTTGGTTTAAAAGTCGGCTGCATCGTTCATGGCTTGAATGAAGAAGAGCGACGCCAAGCTTACGCCGCCGATATTACCTATGGTACCAATCATGAATTCGGTTTTGATTATCTGCGCGATAATATGAAATTCCGTTCATCTGATTTGGTACAACGCCCGTTCAACTACGCGGTTGTTGACGAAGTAGACAGCATTTTGATTGATGAGGCGCGCACCCCGCTGATTATTTCAGGTCCTGCTGAGGATTCATCCGAGCTTTACCGCCGTATTGATGAAATTCTGGTCAAGCATTTAAAGCCTGATGTTTATGAGAAAGATGAAAAATCACGCACGGTGAACTTAACTGAAAGCGGCATGGTGGATATGGAGAGCTGGCTTTCCGAAGCTGGTCTTTTAAACCCCGGCGGATTGTATGATAGCAGCAACGTCAACACGCTGCACCATGTGCAGCAGGGCTTGCGTGCCCACACCTTGTTTACGCGCGATGTGGATTACATTGTAAAAGACAATAAACTTGTCATTATTGATGAATTCACTGGCCGTATGATGGAAGGCCGCCGTTATGGCGAGGGCCTCCATCAGGCTTTGGAAGCCAAGGAACACGTGACGATCGAGCGTGAAAATCAAACGCTTGCCAGCATCACCTACCAAAATTATTTCCGCCTATATCCCAAACTATCAGGCATGACGGGTACTGCGCTTACCGAAGCTGCGGAATTTGAGGAAATCTATAACCTATCGGTTGTCGATATGCCGACAAACGTGCCCGTACAGCGTATTGATCATGACGATGTGGTATTCCGCACCGCTGCCGAAAAATACAATGCAATTATTGATGTAATCGAAGAATGCAGAAAGCGCCAGCAACCGGTTCTGGTTGGCACGGTATCGATCGAAAAATCGGAATTGCTTTCCGAGCTTTTGAAGAAGCGCAAGATTGCGCATAACGTATTGAATGCACGCTACCACGAACAGGAAGCCTATATTATTGCGCAGGCTGGTCGCCCGGGCGCAGTAACCATCGCAACCAACATGGCGGGACGTGGTACGGATATTCAGCTTGGCGGTAATTTGGATATGCGTATAGCGCAGGAAGCAGCAACACTTCCGGACGAAGCTGCGCGCAGCGCGAAGGCTGAAGAAATCCGCAAGGAAGTGGAAGCTGCACGCGAAATCGTACGCCAAGCGGGTGGTCTTTATGTAATTGGTACGGAGCGTCATGAATCCCGCCGCATTGACAACCAGTTGCGCGGCCGTTCAGGTCGTCAGGGCGACCCCGGTACATCCAGTTTCTTCCTGTCCTTGCAAGATGATTTATTACGCATCTATGGCGCAGATAAGATGGATGCGATTTTGGCAAGCCTTGGTCTTCGTGATGGACAATCCATTGAGCATCCATGGATTAGCCGCGCATTGCTGAAAGCGCAGGAAAAAGTTGAAGCACGCAACTTTGATATCCGTAAAAACCTGTTGAAGTTCGATAACATTATGAACGACCAGCGCAAGGTGATTTATGAACAGCGCCGCGAAATCATGAATGCCGACAACGTATCTGAAACAGTTACTGCCATGCGCCATGATGTGATCGAAAATATGGTGCGCGTGGCCGTGCCAGCCAATTCATATCCTGAACAATGGTCACTTGGCGAATTGCGCGACCGTATTAAAACCAACCTGCATCTTGATTTACCTGTTGAAGAATGGGGCAAGGAAGATGGTATTGCCGAAGGTGAATTTGAAGCACGGATCAAGAAAGCGGCCGATGAAAAATACGCCTCTAAAATCAATGCTGTTGAAGAAGGCATGCGCCATCATGTTGAAAAGCTGATTTTGCTTTCAACCCTTGATCAAGTATGGAAAGACCATTTGCTTGCGCTTGACCATTTGCGCAGCGGGATTGGCCTTCGCGCTTATGGTCAACGTGACCCGTTGAATGAGTATGGTCGCGAAGCGTTTGATTTGTTCAGCAATATGCTTGATCTGCTGCGCGTCGATGCAACATCCAGATTGCTGGCAGATAGCACCCGTGCACCAACCGAAGAAGAAGTATTGGCACAACGTCGTGGCCTTCAGATGATTGAAAATCGCGGCGGTGATGATGAACCCGCCAGCATTCCCGAAGGCATGGCACGCAGAGCCGCTGGTTCATCCAGCTCGTATGCACCAACGGCTTATGGAAAAGGCGCAGCAGCAGTGGCGGCAACGGGCTTTGATGCCAAGAACCCCGCAACATGGGGCAAGGTGCAACGCAATTCCCCCTGCCCGTGCGGTTCAGGCAAAAAATTCAAACATTGCCACGGTTCGCTGGAGTAAATAATTAGATACGCAGCGTATATTTGCCTGCGTATTTCTTGTAATAGTTATTCACAAATTCGACAGCCTGCTGCGGGGTATAGGTCAGCAAGCAATCCATATCGGCATTCCAGGGGAATAATTTGACCCGGTCAGGCTGGTTGCGATAGCCCGCATCATAAGCAGCTGCGACGTCCTGGTCGGTAAACAGCCCTCTTGCCAAATCTGCACGGACAAACACGGCGTTGTTATATTGCAGACTTTCCAAAATATATCCGTGCGGACGCATCACTTCAGCCGCAGCGGTGAGAGAACAACCAAAGAAATGGTCCGTCTGCCAGACATGGGTAGGGGTAAAGTTTACATTGAAATAAAGCGGTGGCGGAATTTTTTCATTGATTTCCATCGAAATAATCTTTGGCCGGAACCCGGATTTAATCATCGCATCGAGAACATCAAGATCATACGAATCAATATCAAGGTTCAAAATGTCAAAATCGGCGGGCACTTCAAACCCCTGAAGCAACGCAGCGACATTCAATGGTGTTACGCGCCCACGTGCAAGTTTTGCATTTGGAAAGTTTGTATGAAGGAAAGCCAGCTTTGAAAATTTCAACGGGTCCATTTCCACGGCAAGCCCATTCCAATTCGCATCTTTAAAAAAGCCAAGCGTACAGGACTGGTCAATGCCGTCGGCGGCAGCAATATCGACAATAAACCCTTTAGCGATGTTCAATTTGGAACTAAGCATCCGCAAATGCTTATACTCGCCACCAAAGGATGTATCTTCGGCGATCGACGCTAAAAAATGTTTAGCCAAATCTGCAAAATGCCGGATGATATCGCCACTGGGAATGGAAATAGTCAGCATTACGGCCTCTGCTTGCTAAACGGCGCTTGAGCGCCCATGGCGATGCGAATGGCTTCTTTGAACTTCGGCAGTGATACAGGCTTATTCAAAACGGCCTTCACGCCCATATCCGTTGCTTGTTCCAGCAGCATCGGATCTTTTTCACCGGTAACCATGATAATAGGAATATGTTTTTCCCGAAGGTTTTTGTTTAGCCGCACCGTATTGCAGAATTCATAACCGTCCATCCCCTGCATGTGCCAATCAAGCACAATCAAATCAGGAACGGTAGCGCCGGTCATGCTGATGCGCCGCAGGCATATTTCTGCATTTTCGAATTCCTCGACCTGCTTGATACCAATCTGATGCAGCATGGTGCGGATCAGACTGCGCATATAGACATGGTCATCCACGACCAGCGCGAGCCATGTTTTTTCACTTGGCGTGATGGATTGCATCATAGGTGGAAAGTCAGAAAATAAATCGCACGAAGCACCCTTCGCGTGAAGGGCACTTCTAAATCATGTTCGAGAACCATATCCGACTCAATAGCTTTGTTTAGCTACGGATTTGCGCGATAAACTCTTCAACAAGGCCGCGCAGTTGTTCCGACTTCTTCGATAGCTCGCCCGATGCGCCAAGTACTTGCGCTGCGGCCTCACCCGATTCGCTCGATGCACGGCTAACCTCGACGATATTCTTGGCGACTTCCTGTGTACCGGTCGATGCCTGACGCACGTTCAGGGCAATTTCCTTTGTCGATGCCGATTGTTCTTCGACCGCTGCCGCGATGCTTTCGGATATCTGGTTGATTTGGCCAATCTGACCGGAAATATCCTTGATTGCCTTGACTGCGTCCTGCGTATTGGTTTGCATGTTCGAAATCTGCTCGGAGATATCAACGGTTGCTTTGGAGGTCTGGTCGGCAAGATTCTTCACTTCTGCCGCAACTACCGCAAAGCCTTTACCAGCATCACCTGCGCGCGCAGCTTCGATGGTCGCGTTCAACGCCAGCAAATTGGTTTGCCATGCAATGTCTTGAATCATCTTCACGACGTTGTCGATCTTCTTGGCGGATTCTGCAAGACCTTCCACAGTTACATTAGTTGCTTGCGCACGGCTGACGGCCTGACGCGTGAATCCTGCGGATTCTTCAACTTTTTGTGAAATCTCGTTAATCGCAGCCAAGAGCTGTTCGGAAGCTGTTGCCACGGTTTGCACCGATGCAGTTGCTTCTTCGGTTGCAGCGGCAACTGCCGTAGCACGGTCGGTTGTCTGGTTGGAGATTTGGGTCATGCTTTCAGCGCTTGAACGAAGTTCGGTTGCAGCCGATGAAACCGTATCAACCACGCTACCCACACTTGACTCAAAATGGTCAGCCATATCGTTCATGGCTTTCTTGCGTTCCATTGCCGCCATATGTTCCATCTGTTGGGCTTCTTGACGGCGCTGTTCATCAGCCAATGCTTTGGCTTCCGCTTCACTCTTCGAGCGGGCGGCAACGCTTTCGCTAATTCCCACAACGGCACGGGCAATATCACCCACTTCTTCCTTGCGATCTTGCCCGGGCACGACCAGATTCAATTCGCCTTTGGCCAACCGGCTCATAATCCCGACCAGCTCTGATATAGGCTTGGTGATCGAATGCGATACGAGCCACATCACGATCATGGCAAATAACAAAAGCACAGTTGTAATGATTGCACTTTCTATTTCTTTTGCTATAAAACCGCTAATGCGCTTCTTCAAGAGACGTTGAAGTTCTGCATCACCTTTTTCCCAAAGGATTTCGTTGGCTTTCAAGAAGGCCAGATAAGCGTCATTCAGTTTAGCAGTAGTTAAATCTTTGGCATCGCCTTTGGATAACACCGCATTGGTCAGATCAATCATTGTTTGCGCTGAATCTTCTGCTTCCTTGTAGTAAATATCCAGTGCAGCCTTTAATGAACCGTCTGCATTTCCGGCAAAGCTTTTTTCACGATTGGTATTCAATCCATCAGAGTAAGTGGTCTGCATCGCTGACTTAAGTTGTAATGCCTGCTTGTTCTCTTCGGAAAGGGTTCCACCTGCTTCGATTGCACCGGTAAGAATGGCATGCACATCGCTCATTTCCATGACACGGCTGGGGATCTTAACCGTCACGCTGTCCATGGTGTAGAAACTATCGATATCGGGGTCGAGTGTGAGGTTGGATTTATCCGCGACAAGACCAACAATATCCACGATACGGTCAAGTTTGAATTCGATGTTTTTGGCATCATCAAACGTAGCAATTGCTTCTTTGGTGAGGAACGGAGAAGTTTCAGCGAGTTTCTTCACCTCTGCCCATTCACTGTCCATTTTACTGTAGGGATCTTTTTGTTTGTTCAATTCAGCAACGCGGCCACGGGCAGCAGCGATTTCTACATCCCGCACTTGAACAAGCAAACTTGAACCATCAGCTTCAGCCTGGCTGAATTCCACCTGCG
The DNA here is from genome assembly GCA_033762625.1 of Alphaproteobacteria bacterium. Taxonomy (NCBI): domain Bacteria; kingdom Pseudomonadati; phylum Pseudomonadota; class Alphaproteobacteria; species Alphaproteobacteria bacterium. Next base: position 37,213 of record JANRLI010000009.1, on the reverse strand, counting down.
CGTTATTCATTGAAACGACCTGATACAACAAAAAGCCGATGGGCAGCAGCAAGATGCCCACGATAACTAGAATTTTGTGCATCAAACGCATATGGTTCAGGAATTTCATGGCTTGCCTCGGATTGACAGAACGAATTGAAAATATTCAGATTTGCAAGAGTAAGGTGACCGCGTCACTTATGAATATTTTATACTTTCATTAGTTAACGAAGTATTTCAGATTGGGTGCAAGCGTATTTATTATCAATTCCGCGTATGGAATTATTCTAAATCGAAATCACGATCATGTTTCAGGGAAGGGATGGCCTTGCGTGCCTCCGCAACTTTGCCGAGTTGAATTGTGGCGGTGATAATACCTACTTCTTCTCCGCCATCGGCAAGAATTTCTCCCCATGGGGAGATGATGAGACTATGCCCGTATGTCTTACGTCCACCATCATGCATTCCGGTTTGCGCAGCAGCAAAAACAAAGCAGCCTGTTTCGATTGCGCGCGCTTGCAATAAGGTATGCCAATGCGCTTTTCCCGTGGTTTGGGTAAACGCTGCTGGCACGGTGAACATTACCGCACCAGCTTTCGCAAGTTCACGATAAAGATGAGGAAAGCGTACGTCATAGCAGATGGTAAGACCCAATTTTCCCCATGGCGTATCAACCAATACCGCTTTATTGCCGGGCACGATTTCACCGGACTCGCGGTATATTTCACCGGGCTTTGGCGTTGCATCATATAAATGAATTTTATCATACCGTCCGACAATCGCGCCAAACGGATTAAATACCAGTGATCGGTTCGCCATTTTATCATGGGTCTTGGTAATTGATAAACTGCCGCTGACAATCCAGATTTTCAATTCACGGGCAAGGGAAGCAAACAAGACCACCGCAGGATGTTCAGTTTCTGCATGCGCTTGCGCCAGTTTAACTTTACGTTCACGCGCCATGCAGCCGAGGTTTTCAGGAAGTACCACCATGTCTGCGCCATCTTCTTTTGCGCGGCGTATAAGTCCTTCGGCAGTTTTCAAATTTTCCGCAAGACTGGGAACGGAGTTAAGCTGGATACAGGAAAGGGTGAGTGTTGGATGTGCTGTCATGCTTGGGCCAACATCGGGTCAAGTTTTCCGGCTGCATCAAGCGCATGCAAATCATCACATCCACCCACATGCGTGCCATTAATAAAAATCTGCGGAATGGTACGCCTGCCGTTTGACTTGGCCAGCATTTCTTCGAACTTTACGGCATCCGCTTTTACATCGATGACATCAAAAGCTACACCTTTCTTTTTAAGCAAGGCTTTTGCGCGTTCACAATACGGGCAGTTGGGGCCTGAATAAACGGTGATATGTGCCATGGAAACTCCTTAAACCATTACCCACTTAATATAGGGCTAACTATGGGCTTTGACCACCCGTGCCAGCGTCAACACATCTACATTGGCCGCACCGGCTTTTTTCAAAGCGATAACGCATGCATTGGCGGTAGCGCCTGTTGTTAGCACATCGTCAATCAATAATAGGTTTCTTCCCTCAATTTGCGCAAGTGCATTTGGGCGCACCCGAAAAGCATTTTTGACATTCGAATAGCGTTGCTCACGGGATAAATGTCCCTGACTATGCGTAGAACGGATGCGCGCTAACGCATGCAGTACCATTGGCTTACCACATAATTTTGCAAGCTGGTGCACAAGCAACGCCGATTGATTATAACGGCGCGAAAACAGACGCGTAAAATGCAATGGTACCGGCATCAACGCATCGGCTTTTTCAATCAACGCTTGTCCAGCATGAGCAAGAAGACGCGCAAGTGCGCGGGCAAAATCGGTTCGGTCCTGATGTTTGAATGGCAACAGTACGCTTTTGCTGGCTTCATTATAAACAAGTGCAGCGCGTGCAGCGGTAAAGTCAGGCCGGTCAACAAGGCAAGCGCCGCATAACGCCGCATCATTGATGCTTTGGCCTTCATATTCAAATGGCAACCCGCAGCACGAACAAAATGGTGGTGAAATGAACGTAAACCCACGCCAGCACGTACCACAAAAACCGTGGCTTTCGCCAACCATTTCTTCACACACAACGCACAACGGTGGCAGCAACACATTTAGGCCATGTGTTGCAGATTGTTGTAACTGCTGGAAAAACGATGCCACTGGAATCATAAAGGCCATTTGGTTAGTGTCATCTAAATCTACTCAACTAGTGATATGAACGCAATCAGTCCAAATCCTCAGCCATCTGCGCTATTTAATCGCCAGCGTCTGCGCCAGAACCGCTTACGCGCGCGCGCCAATTTTGCTGATCACAATGTTTTGTTCGAAGAAGTAACCATGCAGTTGCTTGACAGGCTGCAAGGCATCAACCGTTCGTTTAATCGCATACTGGATTTGGGCTCGCGCAATTTCTCGCTCTCGAAATCACTTTCGAAACAGGATGCGTCGCGCTTTATTGTGCACTGCCCCACCCTGCCAGATGTCAAGAAGCTATTGCCCCATCATGTATGCGTCGCCGATGAGGAATGGTTGCCATTCCGTGATGCGTCGTTCGATTTAATTATCAGCAATTTGAATTTGCATTGGGCTAATGATTTGCCGGGCGCACTCATTCAAATGCGCCGAGCACTAAAGCCGGATGGTTTTTTCTTAAGTGCTTTATTTGGCGGCGAAACCTTACGCGAATTGCGTGAATGCCTTTATGAAGCGGAAATGCAACTGCGTGGCGGCGTGAGCCAGCACATTTCCCCTTTTGCCGATATTCAGGATTGCGGCAGTCTTCTGCAACGTGCAGGCTTTACATTGCCTGTGGTGGACAAAGAACGATTTACCCTCACCTACCAAAACAGTTTCCAGTTAATGCGCGAGTTGCGCGGCATGGGCGAAAGCAATATTCTCAACTCCCGCGATAAGCGGTTTATGCCAAGTGAACTGTTTATTGAAGCTGACCGGATATATCGAAATCGTTACGCTACCAAATCAGAATCTGGCAAATCGGAAAACGGTCCGTCCGAAAAAATTGATGCGACATTCGATATCATCTTCATTGCAGGATGGGCACCGCATGATAATCAACAAAAGCCGCTTAAGCCCGGTGAAGCGCAAAGCCGTCTCGCCAAAGCATTGAATACACAAGAAATACTGACAGGGGAAAAATCCTCTCCTTAATATCGGTCTTATTTCTTAATTCTTTTTTTAATGCCATCTATGCGATAATTATTTCACGCATCAAACCGGTGCTTGCCCGTTCGTTTCAAGTTTATGACCCATTTGCAGTCGCCATTTCAATTAACCGCAGAGGATGCTCAAAAAGAGGTGAGCGTTGACTACAATTCTGCACGGTTTGTGGTGCCGGTTGCCGCAATTGGCCTGGTTATATCCTTCGCATTGTTCTGGATGATGCAACTTTTTGGGCAGTGGTATGTCAGTTCTCAGCTTGCGGATGTTACCCATAAACTGGTGATGCTGGAACAAGAACAGGCACAAAAGCAGCTAGGCCTTTTAGTTCATATTCAAAATACACTGCGCCAAAATAACGGGCTGCGCAGCGAAGAAATTTCCAAGCTATTTGATGATCAGGCCGATAATCTTCCCTATCTCTCGTTTTTTATTGTTAAAAAAGGCAGCGTAATGCAGCTGGGCGAGAATGCGATGAATATCGATTTGCCGCAAATGCCCAATGAATGGAACGAAGCGATTGCGGATGGCAAACGACTGAACGAACGGATTTTTGTCGGTGATTTTCCGCGTAAAGCCGAATGGAAATCAACCTATCTGGTTTTCTCCGAACGTGGCTTTTCGAAGAACGATACGTATGATGTACCACATGTGTTTGCTGCGCTGAATGTACAAAAATTTCTGGATGATATAAAAACGGTATTGTCCAGCAGTTCGCTTGATGAATTGGCACTTTATACACCTGACGGCACCAAACGCCTCGCCCATATCGAAGCATCAGGCAACGAAGGATTTAGCGCACTCATCCGCAGCGAGATATCCCTCTATATAGGTGATATCGCGCTATTACTGCGTTTTGGTGCATCGCCAAATAAATTTATTTTATGGGTAATTGTGCTCCCCTATGTCGCGTTGCTGACGGGATTACTGATTACGTTTTTGGTCGGATATAATTTATGGAATACCGACCAGCGCGGCAATGAAGTGAATGCTCTGGCGCAATCGCTGACCAAAACGGTTAGCGAACTTGAACAACGGATTGTGGAAGGCGAATTAATGGCTGCCGCGCTTCGCGAAAGCGAACGTAAATACCGTGCCATTTTTGAAAACGCCAGCATCGGCATTTGCCAGATTTCTCCACGCAATGAATGGCTTAATGCGAACCGCATTCTGGCAACACTCCTGGGTTACCGTGATGTTGTCGAATTGTTGGCAAGCCAGCCGGATTTCCATAATAAACTATTTGTGGACGCCGCGCAGCGCGAGCAATGGATAAGAGATACAACCAATGAAGGACTGGTGCGGGATTTTGAAGCAGCGATGCGCCGCAAGGACGGAGAGATTATCTGGGCCAGCATTAACAGCCACGTTGTGCGCAATGAAAACGGCCAATTACTGCATTTTGAAGCAACATTTAACGACATCACACAGCGCCGCCGCAGCGAGCAAGCGCTTATCGCAGCGAAAGAACAGGCGGATTATGCCAACCGCAGCAAGTCGGAATTTCTTGCCAATATGAGCCATGAATTGCGCACGCCGCTTAATGCGATTATCGGCTTTTCTGAGATCATCAAGGATGAATTATTCGGCAAGGTTGGCCAGCAACAATACGTTGAATACGCCAAAGATATTTATGACAGCGGCGAGTTATTGTTATCGCTGATTAATGATATTCTGGATATGTCCAAGATCGAAGCGGGCAAGCGCGACTTGGCAGAAAGCGTTATCAATATCAACCGTGTTGTACAAACAGCGCTGCGCCTTGTAGCTTCGCGCGCGAAGATGAGCAAACAACATTTGATTGTAAAAATTCCGAAAGATTTCCCGGATTTCCGTGGTGAAGAACGCGCCTTTAAACAGATTATTGTAAATTTGCTTACCAACGCGATCAAATTCACCCCCGAAGGCGGTAGCATCACAGTGCATGGCGAGATGAACGCCGATGGCACGATGCATTTAAGCGTTGAAGATACGGGTATTGGTATTGCACAAGAACATATTGAAACCGTGCTGGCACCATTTGGACAAATTGAATCAGCGTTAAGCCGTAAGCATCAAGGTACCGGCCTTGGCCTGCCATTGACCAAGGCATTGGTTGAATTGCATGGCGGCACATTGACCATCGCCAGCACCGTGGGTGTTGGCACAACCGTCAGTATTACCTTGCCAGCGAACCGTATATTGCAACAAAGCATGTAACGGGCTAGATTGTTAAAAATCAAATTCATAGTTTTATTTCATTATTTATAAAGCCAATATGGACTGGTCTGCTCCCGCTTATGTCTTGAGTTTTCGCGCCTTTGGCGAACGCGACGCCGTTGTCAGCGTTCTAACAGAAGAACATGGGCGCTTTGCAGGATTAGTGCGCGGCGGCCAATCGCAAAAACATCGGACGCATTGGCAACCAGGACATCTTGTAAACGCCACATGGCGGGCGCGTCTTTCCGAACATCTTGGAAGTTTTACGGGCGAGGCAGTTAAAAATAATTCGGCCAACCTAATGCATAGCCCACTAGGTCTTGCCACACTGCTTAGCGCTTGCGCGCTTGTTGATCTGACCACCCCTGAACGCATGCCACTAACGGGATTATTCCAAAGCATTTCCGATTTACTTCCGCTTGATGAAGGCGCAGATGATTTGGCACGGTATGTACGTTTTGAAAATGAAGTGCTCTGCGCACTTGGCTATGGGCTTGATTTCAGTTGCTGTGCGCTAACCGGCACGCGAGATGATTTAGCATATGTCAGCCCCAAAACGGGCCGCGCAGTGAACCGCACCGCTGCGCAGCCTTGGGCTGAAAAGCTGCTGGTTCTACCGGATTTTATGCACAAGGTACTGATTCCATCATGGGATGACATTGCCGCCGGACTTGCATTAACAGGCCATTTTATTGAACGGCATGTATTTCACCATTTGCCCAGCTACGCGTTGAACCAGTTGGCAGCAAAGCGCGAACGTGTGCTTGATTTGGTCAATAAACAACGTATGGTTGCGCCGCAACCCTTATTGTCTGTTTCGTGATTCGGATTTTGTTTAAATGGCTAAAGCACCTGTACTCGTCGCTGCGAATGATATTTTAGAAAAACCTTTTGCCGATTTATTGGGTGAGCGTTACCTCGCCTATGCTCTCTCTACCATCACCTCCCGCTCGCTGCCCGATGTGCGCGATGGATTAAAACCCGTTCATCGCCGTCTAATGCACGCCATGAACGAGTTGGGTTTGGAACCCAACCTGCCGCCAAAAAAATCCGCCCGCGTGGTGGGTGACGTTATCGGTAAATTCCACCCGCATGGCGATGTAGCCGTTTATGAAGCATTGGTACGCCTTGCACAGGATTTCTCCGTTCGTTATCCATTGATTAGCGGGCAAGGTAATTTTGGTAATGTGGATGGTGATAATGCAGCCGCGATGCGTTATACCGAGGCCAAGCTGACGGATGTCGCGCAGGCGCTATTAGCAGGAATGAATGAAAACGCGGTCGATTTCCGCGCCACCTATGACGGCGATGGTAGCGAACCCGTTGTATTGCCAGCCGCCTTCCCTAATCTTTTAGCAAATGGCGCAAGCGGCATTGCCGTGGGCATGGCAACATCCATTCCGCCACACAATATTTCTGAAATTTGCGATGCGCTTCGTTATGTTATCACCACGCCGAATGTCGGCTTTGATAAATTACTGAGCTTTATGCCCGGCCCTGACTTCCCGACAGGCGGCGTCATTGTTGAGCCTGCGGCAAATATTAAGGAAGCCTATAAAACGGGACGCGGCAGCATTCGTATGCGCGCCGTATGGGAAGTTGAAGAGCAAGCACGCGGCACATGGCAGATTATCATCAAGGAAATTCCCTATCAGGTTCCAAAGGGCCGTCTGATTGAAAAAATTGCAGAGTTAATCACCAATAAAAAAGTTCCGCTGCTTGATGATATCCGCGATGAATCCAGCGATGATATCCGCATCGTTTTAGTGCCAAAAAGCAAGAATGTAGAACCCAATGTACTGATGGAATCGCTATTCCGTACCTGTGAATTGGAAACGCGCTTTTCCATCAACATGAATGTGCTGGATGCGAACGGCATTCCGCGCGTGATGAATTTGCGCGAATTGCTACAGGCGTTTCTTGACCACCGCCAGCAGGTACTTATCCGGCGCTCTAAATTCCGTCTTGATAAGATTGAAGCGCGCTTGGAGTTACTGGCGGGTTACCTTATAGCCTATCTCAATCTTGATAAGGTTATCAAAATCATCCGTGAAAACGATGAGCCAAAGCCAATTTTGATTAAAACCTTCAAGCTGACTGATAATCAGGCCGATGCGATTTTGAATATGCGCTTGCGTTCATTACGCAAATTGGAAGAAATGGAAATCAAGGGCGAAGAAAAAAGCCTGTCAGCTGAAAAAGCTGGACTTAAGAAACTTCTCGCTGATGAAAAGCTACGCTGGCAACATATTGATGGTGAAATTGCCGGTATCAAGGAACGCTTTGGCAAAAAAGCAGGAGATAAACGCCGTACCAAGTTTGAAACTGCCCCTGAAATTGCCGATGTTCCGATTGAAGCGATGATTGAACGCGAACCCATCAGCATTTTCCTTTCCGCCAAGGGCTGGGTGCGTGCAATGCGCGGACATAATATTGATGCCAAAACCTTGCAATATAAGGAAGGCGATGAACACGCCCTCATGCTACAGGCGGAAACAACGGATAAGATATTACTGTTCGCAAGCAATGGCCGGTTCTACACGCTGGGCGGCGATAAGCTGCCGCGTGGGCGTGGATATGGTGAACCTGTTCGGCTGATGCTGGATTTGCCAAATGATGCAGATATTCTTGCGCTCGCGGTTTACAACCCAGAACATAAATATCTTGTCGCAAGCAATGAGGGCCGCGGGTTTATCGTAAAAGCCGAAGATGTGCTGGCGCAAACCAAGAACGGCAAACAGATTTTGAATGTGGAAGCGCCCGAACGCGCTGTGGCCTATTGTGAAGTGCACGGCGATACGGTGGCTGTGATTGGCACCAACCGCAAGTTGTTGCTGTTCCCATTGATCGAAGTGCCAGAAATGGCCCGCGGTAAAGGCGTTATCCTGCAAAAATACAAGGATGGCGGACTTTCAGATGTTATGACCTTTACATACAAGGACGGCCTTAACTGCACTAATAACGGACGCAATTATGCCTTTAATGACTTGAAGGAATGGCGCGGCGAACGTGCGCAAGCTGGCCGCTTACCGCCCCAAGGCTTCCCAAGAAGTAATCGTTTCAAAGACTAATTATTTTTTATCGAACGCGGCTTTTGCTTTATCGCCGAATTCTTTTGCTGCCTGAGCTGCATCATCCGCTGCTTTTTGCGCTGGCGAACGATCATCAAAGCTTCCTGCCGCCTTATCCATGCCCTTAGAGATTTCTTCAGCAGCAGCATCAATACGTTCGCCCAGCGTCTTAGGACGCGGTGGCTGCATCAGCACATAAGCGCCAACCAGAACTACCGCAACGACAATCGCGGTTATGATAACTGTTTTAATTGTGTTATTTGCAGCTGACATGAATACTCTCCTTCGTTGCTATCTATCTGGCTACTTCTCTCTTGGAAACTTCACCAACGCCAAAACCCATAAGCTGATTACACTAGCGGTTGGCACAATAAGCAGCAATGCCCAAAGTGGCTTGTAGCCAAGGCGAGCGAGCACAAAACCAGATAATGTAAGCGTAGCGGCAATAATTAGGCCCACAATGGTCATCGACACGTAATGTGACTGCGCAAGGAACCATGCTTGCGGGGCATAAAGCGCATCCAGAATTGGCTTAAGCTGTTCCATTATACAATTTCCAGTTTAACAGGTTTGGGTTTTGGTTCGGCCTTTGGAAATTTCGGCCATGGGCGCGTGAGCATCAGCGCCGTCAGCAGGTAACCCGAAAACGGAATAACCATCGATGCAAACACAAGCAATGCGAAAATGCGCGGCAACCCAACGCGCGCAAAAATTTTCATCAAGGGATAAAGCGAAAGAATGCACGCAAGCAATGTGGGAATGGCAGGATGATCCATTTTATACAAGCCTTTACACTAAACCTTGTGCCAGTTCCTTTTCGCGCTGCAATTCGGCAATTGCTGCACGCTCGGTTACACTTAGCTTCATTGATGCAGATTTGAGCTGTCCGCATGCCGCCAGAATATCGCGCCCACGCGGACGGCGAATGGGGCTGACATATCCCGCATTGTTCAAATAATCTCCAAATGCTTCAATCGTATCATCATCGCTGCATTCAAATGCCGAACCCGGCCATGCATTAAACGGAATGAGATTTACTTTGGAAGGAATGCCTGCAAGCAATTTGACCAAGGCCTTGGCATCGGCAATGCTGTCATTTACGCCTTTTAACATTACATATTCAAAGGTAATGCGGCGTGAATTGGAAAGGCCGGGATAGTTGCGGCAGGCTTCCATCAGTTCTTTAATCGGGTATTTGCGGTTAAGCGGCATAATGTGATTGCGCAATTCATCATTCGTTGCGTGAAGGCTAATAGCTAAGTTCACGCCCAGTTCCTCACCGCATTGTTTCATCATCGGCACGACGCCTGACGTAGATAACGTGATACGACGTTTGGAAATGGAAATACCATCCGGGTCCATCAACATTTTAATAGCCTTGGACACATTCTCGTAATTATAAAGCGGTTCGCCCATGCCCATGAAGACGATATTGTTGAGCAACCGGTCCTGGCTTTGCGCGGTCCAATCACCCAATTGGTCACGCGCCAGCATGACTTGGCCAACAATTTCGGCCGCATCCAAGTTACGTACCAAGCGCTGAGTACCGGTATGACAAAAGCGGCAGGTTAGTGTGCAACCCACTTGGCTTGAAATGCACAACGCGCCAATGTCGCGCGTGACAGATGGAATGTGCACCATTTCTACTTTTTGATTATCATTCATGGATAGCAGCCACTTTTGGGTGCCATCTACTGACTTTTGCGCCTCGGTAATCGCGGGGCGCTGCACTACAAAATGTTTTGCCAGCTCTTCACGTAGCCCCTTTGAAAAACTGGTCATCAACGCAAAGTCAGTCACGCCGCGCACATACATCCAGTGCCAGAGTTGTTTGGCCCGAAAGGGCTCTACGCCCAGCGGGGCGACGAGCGCAAGCAATTCTTCGCGCGGTAAACCTATCAATGACTTCTTAGCTTGTTCCATGGTGGAAGGAATGTGGCGATTTGGCGGGCCTATGTCAAAAGCCAAATTAAAATCAGGTAATCCCGCAGGCTTTAGTAGTTGCTTTATATGCTTTTTCAGCTCCTTCGGCATTAAAGCTATCAGTGCTTTTGCCATTATCGGTCGAGCCCCCTTGAACCGTTATCCGCTTTGCCTTGCGAATGGCATTGGTTATTGCAATGTCCATTGCGCTGCTTCTGGCCCAAGCCTGATCCTTATCAGTAAATAAATTAAACGGCTTTTCACCAGTACTGAGCAGGACTTCGGATGCGGGTTTGAAAATATAACCTGCGCGATAGCTAACCACCGGATTCATACTTTCCGATGGGCGAAACGTAATCATCAGATACACATTGCTGCGCTTAGCTGAAACCGTTTCGATTTTTTTTGCCTTATCATTAGCCTTATCATTAGCCATGTCTTTTGCTGTGCCTTTTGTTTTCGTCGCAGCATTCACTTTGGAAGGAGAAGGAATTTTATAATCCTGCTTGGCAGGGCGCAGTGTCATATAACAGGTGGGATGGGCTCCCTGTTTGGTTTCATAAACATCCCAACCTTGAAAACTGCCGAGCTTTTTAGGCACACCACCGTCTTTTGCAAGAGCACCATCAGGCACTAGCAGCACGGTTAAAAGCAGAATGAACAGACGTAGCGGCATTCTTATGGCTTAATTCAAAAAGATGGAAAAATGATGAACAACACAGGCTTATGAAAGGGTTACGATTCACGCTTGGCACGAAATCACATGGAATCAAGGGGGCTTTTCTCCCAAGCAATCGCGGTCTAGTTTAAAGGGATGGATGCACCCGCCCCCCCGACATCACTTAAGGCTATGGCTTCAGAAGCCCAAGATGACGCCGTAATCTGGCTTGGCAAAATTGCCACGCAACAGGATAAATCTGCATTTGTGACGCTGTTTAACTATTATGCGCCGCGGGTAAAAGCCTATTTACGTCGCCAGGGCGTCGATAGCGTACAGGCCGATGATATCACGCAGGATGTGATGCTACAGGTATGGAACCGTGCCAGCCAATTCGATGCAACAAAATCACGCCCCAGCACATGGATTTATACGATTGCGCGTAACCGATTGATCGACGTGTGGCGTGCGCAAAAAAACAATATGATTGATTACAGTGATCCAGCTTTGCTGCCCGAAGGCCCCTACGATCAAACGCAAAGCCTCACTGCGGAAGAGCAGAATAATACATTGCACCATGCGGTAGCCGAACTTTCACCCGCACAGCGCGAGATTATCGAAGAAACCTATTTCAAGGAACGATCGCAGCGCATGATTGCCAAAGCCAGAAAAATTCCGCTTGGCACTGTGAAATCACGGCTAAGGCTTGCGCTCGACCATTTACGTGAGAAAGTAAAGAGAGAACCGATATGACAGCCCAATCCCATCCCAACCATCATCCATGCTGCAATACATTACTGCGCTATGCCGCGGGAACACTCAGTCCAGCCATGCATATGTTCGTTGCAAGCCACCTCGCATATTGCCCGCAATGCCGTCAGGAGTTACAGGCCTATGAATCACAGGCTGGCCTGGGTCTTGAAGCATTACCGCCGGAAGAGCTGGATGTTGGCTGTCTGCAAAATTTGTTATCCAAGATTGACGAGCATGGCCCGATTGCCTGTATAGACGTGACCATCCCTATCAAATCGGCATCAGCATTTCATTACCCTGAACCGTTGCAACCCTTTGCAGGCGTGACGGGTGAACGCATTCACTGGAAAACACAAGGCGCGGTTTCCAGCTGGACCATGCCGGGAGAAGCGACAACCCTCATTTATAAAATTGGGGCACGCCAATCATTAACAAACATAGCTTTTGCAAAAGATGCGATATTACTTATTTTAAATGGCGGATTTGATGATTATCAGCGCGGCGATATTGTGAAGTCAAAATCTGCTGTCAACATGACCACGACCGGCGAAACATTATTTCTGGTTATCACCCCAGCGCCAAGCGACAAGCCAAGCTGGTTCCAGCGCCTTATGTCATTTGTATTTGGTGATAAAAAGTAATTACTTGATGTGCGCGCTAGTACCCACAGGACGTTCGGCGTAACGGCCAAGGCTAACCATGCGGTCATACATGACCAATGCGCCTGCAACGCCAACATTAACGCAAAACTTGGCAGGAATTTTGACGGTATGTTCGCACCGTTTGATTAATTCCGGTGAAAGCGAACCCATTTCAGGACCAAGCACATAGGCAGCACGCAGTGGATGACGAAAACTGGGCAAATTGACCGCATCATCCAGCAGTTCAACACCGACCAACACACAGTCTTTTGGCAATACCAAATCCGCAACGGATGGATAGCGGTAAAATGGCAGATGCAGGGATGAATCGCTGGTATCGGTGCCACGTACTTCGCTCATTACAATTGCATCATTGATTGTAAAAAAAGAACTAGCGCCAAAAGCGTGCGCGGTGCGCATCAGATTTCCAAGGTTGAAGGACTTGCTAATGCCTTCAACGCCTACTGAAAAATATCCCCTAGCATCCATTATAGGGCTTCCATCTTAAAAACAACTTCTTGAAGCTTAAGCGTCGTCTTCTTCGAGCTCGTCTTCATCATCCATATCGGACTCAATTTGGGTTGCAAGGTCGCGCAGCATATCGACGATGTCGGCATGTCCTGCTACATCCACCGCACGGTTCACAGCCGTTTCAATCATGGCCACCACCACGTAATCGGCCAATGGGCCTGCTTCGGTTGCTGCAGCACTTAAATGCTTATCAGCAACTTCGAGCGCTTTTTCAAATAATGCTTCAGCACTCTGTGATGGGGTATCGACCATGGGTTGTCCTTATATTAAGTTTAATTTTGTTTTCTTCTAATCGAAGCAGGCGTAAAAGAATAGAGAAATCTCTAAACCGCAATAAAATAGGCCTTTTCCGGTAATTAATATGGCAAATGAACACCCCGAACGCGAACAGCCCGGTTATTATACCAATTGGATTGATGAAAGCGTCCGCTTCCATGACCTTGACGCATATAATCATGTAAATAATAACGTCATCGGCATTTATTTTGAGACAGCACGCATGGCGCTTTTGGAAAAAGTTCAACCCAAAGGGTGGACAACGGATGCGCATTTTGTCCTCGCAAAAAATACCATTCTGTTCATCAACGAACTTCGCTATCCCAACAAAATACGAATTGGTCAGCGCCTGCTGCGCCTTGGCGAAACATCTATGACCTCGTGCGGCGGGATATTTGTAGAAAATACCTGCGTTGCGCTTGGCGAGACCGTATCAGTATGGATTGGCAGTGAAACGCGCCGCCCTGAAAAAATTCCAGCTGACATCCGCGCTGCGCTTGAACGGTCATGAGCAATCTGCGTGACTTGACAATTTCCCACATTGGCAACGAGGGGGATGGCCTTGCACAAACACAAGACGGCATAGCGAGCATACCATTTACGCTAGCCAACGAAACCATACGCGCCGAAATTACCGAATTTAAAGGCCATATGCATGGCAAGCTGGTTGAGATTTTAAAATCGTCCAGCGCACGCGTTACACCGCCCTGCCCTATGTTTGGTGAATGCGGCGGATGTCGTTTGCAACATATGCATGATAATGCGTATCGGGATTGGAAACGCGATGCTGTTAATCATCTGCTAGAAAAAAACGGTTTTACTACGCTCGTGGGAAGCGTTTTTATAACGCCGCCCGCATCGCGACGCCGTGTAACTTTTACTGCACATAAAGAAGCAAATAAAACAAAGATTGGTTTTCACAAGCGCGAAAGCCATGAATTGGTAAATATTGATATGTGCGCAGTATTAAAACCACAACTTGCAGCGCTGATTAAACCACTGCGAAATCTGCTTGATGCGGTTTTAGAAAATAATCGACATCTATCTGTGCATTGCACCACATTAAATGGTGCTATCGAGATTGTGCTAAGTGGCGCAGCATTTAATACTGAACAAATCAAGCAATGCATTAGCTGGGGCGCCGAGCACCAGATTTCACGGTTATTTACATGCAGCGAAGACAGCGCAGAATACAGTGTTTTATTAGATCAAACTACGTTTACAGGCCATTACGGCGAGATTGAAGTCACCTTACCACCCGCAGCATTTATGCAGGCAAGCGATGAAGCCGAAGCTGCGATGCTTTCCTGCATCAAACCTTATTTTGAAAAATCAAAATCAATTGCAGATTTATTTTGTGGTACCGGATTGTTTGCACTGAACCTATACAGAAAACAAAAATCAATGCTTGCCGTTGATGTGGATGGTGCTGCCATAAGCGCGCTACAATCAGCCACCCATAATCTGCGCGGGTTCACAACGCAACGTCGCAATTTGTTCCGTGATCCATTGAAAGCGATTGAGTTAAAAAATGCCGACGCGGTGTGTCTTGATCCACCACGCGCTGGCGCAAAAGAACAAGCCTCGGAACTTGCGCGATCAACCATTCAAACCATTGCCTATGTCAGTTGCAACCCGGCTACCTTCATGCGCGACGCCCGCACACTTGCTCAAGGCGGATATAAACTGAAAAATATTCATGTGTTTGACCAGTTTTTATGGTCACATCATATCGAGTTAATAGGCCTTTTCAGCCGTTAGTTTTCTTGGGGATTTTCTTCATTTCCGCGCGGATTTCTATAGCACTTTTTTCAGCCTGCGCCAGTTTTTTCTCAGCCGCCGCCCAATCAAGAATATGTTCTAATGCCAATCCCCATTCTTCGGCTGCAAGAAATTCTTCGATATCATCAACCGCATCTGGGTAAGGCGTGTTTTTGCTGCGAATGCTTTTCCAAAGGCTGCGTAACTGTTTTTCAATTTTAGGTATCATTTACGCTTCTCAACCGGATAACCCGTGACAATTTCACCGTTTTCCCTATTGAGCACAACGCGGATTTGCACATTTTCTGCTTCGCCCATACGTAACCAATAACGCCCAGATTGACGCAGAGGCAGAGTTTGGTCATTCGCTATGCGAACAATCGTCGAAATAATCTTATCATCACTCCAGCTTTGCGGAAATTCCGTCTTGCCGGGCTTGCCTGCACCAAAGCGATGCCCGCCGCCCGTTTCGCTGCCAACCAAAATATGCGTGCGTCGGTAATCAGTCATTTTGAAATTTTGTGCCAAACCATCTTTTTCAGAAGATGTGGTTTGCTCAATAACAGCAGGGCTTTCTGTCTTTGGAAGACCCGGAATAGATATGTGAAAATAAGCCGCAAGATTGGCAAGCACGCTTAAAACCAAAATTGCCAGTATCTTATTCCGGTGTCTAATCCACATGCAGCAATATTCCTTTCAGATATGCGCTTTCGGGCAATTGCGGATGGGTTGGGTGATCCATATCCGCGCCTGTTCGCGCCAGAATGCGCGCACCACGACGCGCTTCACTTACACCACGCAAGACCTCTTCATCAAAGCGTTCACGGTTAATTGCATGACTGCATGATGCAATGAAAAAGAACCCGCCCCGCTCAACCATATCGGCGCAATGCTTTGCCAGCTTGCGATAGCCGCGCGAGGCTGCGCCAACATCTTTTTTGCTTTTGGCAAAGGCTGGTGGATCAGCAACGACAATATCATACCGCTTACTCTTGCCATGCTTTTCACAAAATTCGAATACTTCTTCTTGTTCAAACCCAACTTGTGTGAGGTTTTGTTTTGCCGCTGCCTGTTTTGCCAGCGCTAGCGAATGCTCGCTTCGGTCAACACACAGCACCGATGCGACCCCTGCTTTTGCCGCACATAATCCAAACCCGCCTGTATGCGTGTATAAGTCAAGCATGGTGCGCCCTTTGGCCAATTTTGCAACCATGGCACGGTTAGCACGCTGGTCATAAAACCAGCCCGTCTTTTGCCCGCCCGATATATCGGCACAATATGTTAAATCATTTTCAAACACATCAAGCCCTTCAGGCGCACTGCCTTTGAGCAGCACCACTTCTTCAGGCAATTTTTCCAGAACACGTGATGGATTATCACCGCGCAGCAAAATGGTTTTTGGCTTTATCAATTCATCTAACGCTGCGACTAAATCATCACGCGCAGCGTTCATGCCCGCTGTATTTGCTTGCATCACGATTACATCTCCATACCGGTCAACGATGAGCCCGGGACATAAATCGGCTTCCGCATGCACCAAACGGTAATACGGCTTGGCAAATAACTGGTCGCGCATTGCCAAGGATTGCGATAATCGTTTTACCCAAAAATCCTTATCAACCGGCTCCACATACTTATTGAGCATGCGTGCTGCAATGAGTGTATGCGGATTGAAATGCGCAATACCAAGCAATTGGCCATCAGCAGCTAATACGCGCACAACGCTGCCGGGCGGTAGTTTTTTTGCTGTTTCATCCATGACCACTTCATTGGAATACACCCATGGATGGCCAAATAAGACGCGTTTTTCCTGACGTTTTTGTAGGGTAATCGCAGCAAGTTTTAAAGATGTATTCACTGTTTGCCGCGCTGCACGGAAATAGGCTGAATGAATTGCAGTTCAACATCCCATGGGAAGTAAATCCACGTATCTTGACTTACTTCCATGATGTAGTGATCAACGAGGGGTTTACCAATCGGTTTTGCATATACTGTCGCATAGGTTGCCTGAGGCAAAATCTGACGTACTAGTTCCAGAGTGCGCCCCGTATCAGCCAAATCATCAATCACCAGCCAACCTTTACCATCACCTACCGCCTGCATAACCGGCTTTAGCAACTCCGCCTTGCGTTGCTTCTGGTGGTCATAGCTAGAAATGCAGATGGTTTCTACCGTGCGGATTTCCAGCTCGCGCGCAATAATGCCGGCTGGGACGAGGCCACCGCGCGTGATGGCAATAATGCCCTTCCACGGCGCGCCGTTTGGTGCAGCGTCATGCAAACGCCACGCAAGGGCCTTGGAATAGCGGTGCAGTTCGTCCCATGAAACAGGAAAAGGTTTTAGATTTGGGTTTTCGCTCATAAAATCCATACTACAAAACCGAGCAGGTTTTATCACCACAAAAAAATATCCCCGCTGCAAGCGGGGATATTTAAATCGTATCAACTAAAATGCTTATGGCTTAACCGGTGGCTTTGGTTCTGGGGGTACCACAGGTGGCGGACCATCGTTGTTATGCGCTGCTGGTGCTGGCACTGGCGCAGGTACTGGAGCCGGAGCAGCTTGCGGTTGACCAGCTGGTGCTGGCTGACCTTCTTGCTGACCGGGTTTGAAGTTCGGGTTAATCTTGATGCCAAGGCGGTTTAACTGCACCACAATTTCCTTTGCATTTGCATTTCCTGCATCGGCCAAACGCTGCGTACCAATCGCAATCGCGTTAAGTTGGTCAAGCATCTTCTGGTTATCGGCAAGTACTTTATCAGCTTGCTCGATGTTCTTCTTCACTTGTTCTTGCATTACATGAATATTGTCGCGATCGACAAAAATTTGCGTGAATTGAAATACCGTGAAGCCAAGCAGGGCGACTGCAAGGATGGTAACTGATTTGTGTGTTTGGTCTGACATTGCGTAATCCTCGGTTTAAATGGAACTGATTTAACAATTATTGTTTTGGTGCGCCGATACCTTGAAGGTTCACTTCATTTTGAATCAACAGCGCTTTAATTTGTTCATCCTTACGCGCAATCACCGCAGTGGTAAGCGCCTGAATGAGGCTTTGATTAATATTTGCAAAAGTGCTGTTTTGTTGAATTTTGTTATTCTTGCTGGTGAACACTGCTTGTTGCGCAATCAGGTCTTCTTGAAGAGCACGATTAGACATGATGAAGCCTGCATTGATAACAAACATTACCAACACCAGAATACTGGCAATGTAAGTAAGACGACCGCAAAGACTGGAATTTTCGCACTGCATGTGAAGCACCTTAAAAGGGGGTATAGGGAAAGGAAATGAAAGTTCATGTTAATTAACGCTGTGCATAATTCAAGGCAAAAAAACCCTGCGCCGCGCCGCAGCCGAATAAACCGAGTCGCTTATGCAACAATCAGACAGAGATTCAGGCCGCCAGACTCTTTTGGCCCATATTCAAAAACTTATCCTGACGGTTTTTGATAAGTTTGGCAGGTTCCGTGCCTATTAAATCGCTTAGGTGCTTTTCTATCGCATCTGCGAGACGCGCCAAGGTTTCTTCCTTCTGGCGATGTGCACCGCCCAAAGGTTCCGGGACAATTTCATCAATTACATCCAATTCCTTTAAATCCTGCGCAGTTAAACGAAGCGCCTCAGCCGCATCGCTCGCATGGCTTGGACTACGCCATAAAATTGATGCGCAACCTTCAGGAGAAATTACTGAATAAATTGCATGTTCAAGCATTAACACACGGTCAGCAGCGGCAATGGCAATTGCACCGCCTGAACCACCTTCCCCGATGATGGTCGTAACAAATGGAACAGCCACTTGCAGGCAAACTTCAATACCCTTAGCAATCGCTTCGGCTTGACCACGCGCTTCGGCATCAACGCCGGGAAACGCGCCCGCAGTATCAACGAAACTTAAAATCGGTAGATTAAATTTTGCCGCAAGTTCCATTAGCCGCTGTGCTTTGCGGTAACCTTCGGGTTTAGCCATGCCAAAATTATGCTTCAAACGCGTTTCAGTATCATGGCCACGCTCATGGCCCATAACCATGACCGCTGTACCACGGAACCGGCCAAGCCCACCAATGATTGCCTGGTCATCGCCGAATAAACGGTCTCCAGAAAGCGGTACAAAATCTTCAATCAGGTTCTTGATTATTTCGATGGTATGTGGGCGATCTGGATGACGCGCAACTTGCACCTTTTGTGCGGGGGTGAGTTTCGCGTAGAGGCTTTTGAGCTGCTTATCAAGCTTGCCTTGCAACTTGGCGACATCACCTGCAATGCTGACCTGCCCGCCAACGGATAGGTGGCGAAGCTCTTCGATTTTGGCTTCCAATTCAGCAACGCTTTGTTCGAAATCAAGTAAGTGCATTAGTTCCTCGAAAAATGGAGTAAAGCAGATAGCACAGTAGCCATCGAATGGCAAATCGCAGGATTAACTTTTACGTTTCTTGGCTAATGGATGATGTGTTTCAACGGTTTTTTGCAGATGATCACGCACCACATGGGTATAAATTTGCGTTGTACCGATATCGGCATGCCCTAACATTTGTTGTAGACTGCGCAAATCGGCACCACCTGACAATACGTGGGTGGCAAAGGCGTGGCGCAAACTGTGGGGGTGGATTTTCTTAAATGGCAACCCGGCTTTCGCCGCAACATCTTTCAACATTTGGTAAAAACGAATGCGTGATAGATAACCATCTTTACCGTGTGATGGAAAAAGATAAGGCGATTGTTTTGCTTTTTTAGGAAGAAATTTTTGGCGAATTTCGAGGTAAGCTGCAACTGCGGCATGGGCTGGCTGTGATAATGGTACGAGGCGCTCTTTATCTCCCTTTCCGCGCACCAGCATGGCACGGCGCTTATTACTGTACGACGATAGTGGCAGGCTCATAAGTTCACTGACGCGCAAGCCCGAACCATAAGCAAGCTCTAGCAGCGCATTCATACGAATGGATTCAGGGGTATTACCGGAAACAGCCGCAAATAATTTTTGCATATCATCAACGCTGAGCACATCAGGGAGTTTACGCGCGAGCTTTGGCCCTTCCTGTTCTGTCGTCGGGTTATCCTTGCGATGATTTTCGGAAACCAAAAAACGATAATATTGCTTGAGCGATGATAATTTACGCGCGCGGCTTTTTGGCGCAAGCGATGAGATAGATTTCAGGAATGCTGCAATATCATTTTCATCTGCGTTAGCGATGTCTTTCTTGCGGCGCGCAAAGAACTGCGCTGCTTGAATGATATCAGCCTCATAAGCCGCTTTGGTATTTTTAGAAACGCTGCGCTCTGCAACGAGCATATCCAGAAAGGGTTCAAGTAAAGTAATCATTATTTACGCTGGAATAGCTTTTCAACATCGCTGAACTTTAACTCAATATAAGTCGGGCGACCATGATTGCATTGGCCTGAATGCGGCGTTGCTTCCATTTGCCTCAACAGGGTATTCATTTCTTCGCAATTTAGCGCGCGCCCTGCGCGGATAGAGCCATGGCAAGCGATGGTTGAACATACCTCTTCCAGTTTTTCTTTAAGGCTGATGGCATGACCCCATTCACCGATTTCTGCTGCCAAATCCTGAATCAATTTTGGAATATTTGTTTTATTTAAAAGCGCGGGAATTTCGTGCACGACAATCGCATTACCGCCAAAAGGTTCAATAATCAGCCCAAGCTCTGCAAACTCGCTTTGCTTTTCCAAAATGCGCGTAGCATCAAGATCACTCAGTTCTACGACTTCTGGAATAAGCAGTCCTTGGCGTTTTACACCGCCACTGGCTAATGCAGCTTTCATGCGCTCATAAGTCAGGCGTTCATGCGCGGCATGCTGGTCAACCAGCACAAGACCATCCGCCGTTTGTGCAACAATATAGGTCTCGTGGATTTGCGCTAACGCTGCCCCTAATGGGAAATCCTGCGCTTGTGTATTGGGTGAATTATCCTGCTGGCTTACAGCAGCAAAATCATTATTTACATATTGCTTGGCGAAAGGTTGCGCGACTTCGCTAAATCCGCTCATGCTGCGCTGTTGCTCATAGTGTTGTTCGGGCGGTGACTGCCAATTATACGTTTGTTGCCCGCCATATGGTGCGGCAGCACGATGAAAACTTTGACTTGCTTGGAAACTATGCAAGGTCGCATCACTTAGTGTATTTGACGTAACCTTGGCTTCGGCGTGCAATGCTTGACGTAGCGTACTGATGATTAGGCCGCGAATAAGCGCGCCATCGCGGAAACGTACTTCCAGTTTAGCGGGATGTACATTCACATCGACCTCTGCCATTGGCATGTCCAAAAATAATGCCACCACGGCATGACGACCATGCGGGATTAAATCGCCGTAAGCCGCTTTTACCGCACCAAGCAATACGCGGTCACGCACGGGGCGGTTATTGACGAATAAATACTGGTCGCGTGCAAAAGCGCGATTCAGGGTTGGCAAACCAATCCACCCGCTTAGGTTCACGCCACCGCGCGACGCATCAACCGGAATGGCATTATTAGCAAAATCAGCGCCCAATATTGCGCCAAGGCGAGCTTTGCGCTGTTCGGGGAATAATCCTGGCACCGCTTCGCAGCGCCATGGTTTACGCCCATCTTCGAATAACGAAAAG
Organism: Alphaproteobacteria bacterium; assembly: GCA_033762625.1. Lineage (NCBI taxonomy): Bacteria > Pseudomonadati > Pseudomonadota > Alphaproteobacteria > Alphaproteobacteria bacterium. The sequence goes on along the minus strand of JANRLI010000009.1, from coordinate 15,640 downwards.
CTGACAGCTGGCCATGCCATGGCAAGACGTTCCAGAGATTCAAGGATATGTCCATATTCAGTTGGCAGAGATTTTAAAAACTTTAACCGCGCAGGTGTGGCATAAAACAAATCCTGCACATCAATTCGTGTACCTTGCGATAATGATGCAGGTTTCACATCGCGCATTACACCGCCTTCAATCTGCAAATTCCATGCGTCATTACTGCCGCGCTTACGGCTGGTAATGGTCATACGGCTGACCGATGCGATGGACGGCAAGGCTTCGCCGCGAAAGCCAAAGCTGGAAATCATTTCAAGATTGTCTTCAGGAAGCTTGGATGTAGCATGGCGCTCTACTGCCAGTTTCAATTCATCCGCCGACATCCCGTCGCCATTATCCTGAACCGTAATCGCGCTCACGCCGCCTTCACGTGTTGTCACATCAACACGGGTTGCGCCTGCATCAAGTGCGTTTTCAACCAGTTCTTTTACAACGGCAGCAGGCCGTTCGATGACTTCACCGGCGGCGATTTGGTTTACAAGATGGGATGGCAATAAACGAATGGTCATAGCACCATTCTAATGCCAAAACGGTTCTAACTAAAACGGGTTTTTAGGCCTTAAAAAAGCGTGTTTTCAGTGATTGCGCCGGTAATGTCTGCGCCCGCCAGATTCGTGCCACGCATGTCGGCATAGGAAAGGTCGGCGCCGGTAAAATTCACGCTCTTTAAATCCGCACCGGTAAAATCTGCATAGCGCAGATTACAATTGCTCATGTTGGTTGGTACAATCCGACCATCAGGAAGTTTCAACGGATAAAGCAACGCCAATTGAAAGCGTGCGCGCATCATGTTCGAACCCGAAAAATCACTGCCACGCAAATCGGCCTTGTCAAACAAGGCAAGGCGGAAATCGCAATTGCGGAAATCACAGGCCTGAATTTGCGCCCCGCTGAACCGCACATGATAGAAAATCGCCTGACGCGCCTTCATCATAATTAAATTTTGTTCCTTGAAATCAATATACTGGCTTTTATGGGCACGCAAATCATAGCGCGTTAAGTCAAGCCGCGTTCCAATCACCCCGCCGCTTTCGACCCATACTGCATGTTTAGTGAACAGTTGCGGCAGGGGCTCAAACGTATCTTCAATGCCAAGACCTTGAATTTCATCCCGCAGGGCATGGGCAAAATCAACCTGCGATAATTCAATGCCATCCAGTGTCGTATTAAGCAGCACAGCTTCGCGCAGGCTTGCGCCATCCATCTGCGCGCCAGTTAAATCGGCGTTTTCAAAAATTGCACCCTGCATTCTTGCACCGCGTAACATCGCGCGGTGCATTTTTGTACCAATAAATAGTGCTTCACGAGCATCCACATCATCCGTATAAACAGGAACATCGGTTTTCTTGCTATCGGCTTTTCCCGAAGCTGCTCCGCCAAGCGGCTTTACTTTGATATTGCCGCGACGATCTTTGGTTGCCATTGAACCTTCGCGCATATCGGCTTGCGTTAGATCCGCGCCGGAGAAGTCAACACCCTGAACATTGGCACCACGCAAATCAATACGGGCAAGGCGCGCATCATTCAAATGCGCTTTTTGCAAATTGGCGCAAAAGAAAACGCTTCCTTCCATTTTGCAATTGCGCATATCAGCATCATAAAACAATGATCCGCTGAAATCAGCGCTGGATAAATCAACACCGCGTAACACCAAACCCGATAAATCCTTGTAACTCAGGATGGCGCGAGCACCGCCCACTTTGGCACTGGCATACATGGCATGCTTCTTGATTGCGACATCAAGTTCGGTCTGCGAAATGGGGGTTAAATGTTTTTTATCGAGGGTATTAGCCATGCGTTTTCTAAAAGGCGTTCTACTTATGGAACTATAGATTAATGCCTTAAAGATTTCTTAAACGCTTGATAAGGCCAGCAGCTGCACCATTTGGCGCGGCATCTGTTTCTAAAGCGTTTTGAATTGGCGTAGCGAGTGTTTTGCCCAGCTCAACGCCCCATTGATCAAATGGGTTTAAATTCCAGAACACGCTTTCGGTAAAGACTTTATGTTCATACAAAGCAAGCAGTTCGCCAACCGCAAATGGCGACAATCTATCAAGCACCAAAATGCTGCTGGGCCGATTGCCGGAAAAGCTTTTTTGCAAATCATCTGTTTGTTTGCCTTGTTGCAATGCTTCAGCCTGCGCAAGGCCGTTGGCATTAAGCATCGCATGATGGCCGGGTAGTTTTGGATGTCCGGCTTTCACCATGATAATTTCGGCAGGAATAATTTGCGTTCCTTGATGTAATGCCTGCATGAATGCGTGTTGTGCAGGCGTTCCTGTCATACCAAACACTACTGGCGCTGTTGAATAAGAAATGGCCTTACCATCCTTATCCACCGATTTGCCAAGGCTTTCCATTTCCAATTGCTGCAAATAGCTGGGCCATTCGCGAAGCGCTTCGGAATACGGCAACACCGCGCGCGCTTGATAACCCAGCACGTTAATGTTCCACACGCTAAGCATGGCGAGCACCACCGGCATGTTCACGAGTAATGGCGCATCGTAAAAATGGTTATCCATGGCTTCGCCACCACGCAGGAATTCGATGAATTTTTTACGGCCCATTGCAGCCATTGCAGGCAACCCAATAGATGACCAGACAGAGAAACGCCCACCAACCCAATCCCAGAAACGGAAGATGCGCGCTTCATCCACGCCATGTGCTTTGGCTTTATCCGGCGCTGCGGTCAATGCAACAACATGCTGCAACGCTTTGTCTTTACCAAGCGCATCAGATAACCAACCAAGCACTGTGTTGGCATTCAACATGGTTTCAGCTGTCGTAAATGTTTTGGAAGCAACAAACACCATTGTCTCGTGCGGGTTTAATTGCGCCATGGCGTTTGCAATCGGAGCAGCATCCACATTTCGTATAAAGACGATATGGGGTGATAATTCATCACCCAGCGCGGTTACCAGATGTTGGGGGCCCAAATCAGAACCACCAATACCGATATGAATAATATTTTTGATAGCTTTGCCCGAAGCACCAATAACAGCTTTCGCGCGAAGTTTTTCTGCGAATTCTAATGCACGTTCACGCTCAGCTTTTATTTCTTTATAATTCGGCGTTTTGCTATCCGATGAACGAAGCGCGATATGCAACGCTGCACGGCCTTCGCTTGCATTAACTTTGTCACCGGCAAATAAGCCGGCGCGTTTTTTTGTAAAATCCTGTTGTTCCAAACAGCTTGCCAGCAATTCGATTGTTTGCGGCGTCAGGCATTGACGCGAATAATCAAGGAACACTTCGCCAACATACATGCTCATCTGTTCAAAGCGGTGAGGATTGCTTGCAAACAAATCCCGCAAATGCTGCGACTTTAAGCTTTGCGAGCTTTTAATAATTTCTGACCAGATGGCTGTTTGTGTTAATTGTGTCATGCGCCCTTTATAATCCATTCCCATAATACTTGTCAGGCCTGAAATTGAGGTCTATTTTACTGCTTTCACATCATTGCTAATAAAGGAACCATCATGTCTATGCTTGCTGCCCGTCTTGCCAATGTCAAACCATCGCCCACGATGGCTGTTACGCAAAAGGCTGCCGAGCTGAAAGCTGCTGGTCGTGACGTGATCGGTCTTGGCGCAGGCGAGCCAGATTTTGATACACCCGACCATGTAAAGGAAGGCGCATACAAAGCCATCCGCGAAGGTAAGACCAAGTATACTGCTGTTGATGGTACGCCAGAATTGAAAAAAGCCATTCAAGGAAAATTCAAACGTGAAAACGGTTTGGATTATGGGCTTGACCAGATCACCGTCAGTACTGGCGGCAAACAGGTGTTGTTCAATGCCATCATGGCTACCGTAAATCCCGGTGATGAAGTCATTATTCCGGCACCCTACTGGGTTTCATATCCAGACATGGTTGCATTGGCCGAAGGTAAATCGGTTATCATCTCCTGCCCTGCTGATAAAAATTTCAAATTACAGCCCGAAGATTTAGAAAAAGCCATTACGCCAAAAACCAAATGGCTGATCATGAATTCGCCCAGCAACCCGACAGGCTCAGCCTATTCCAAGACTGAAATGAAGGCGATTACCGATGTATTGCTGAAGCATCCGCATGTCTATGTGATGAGCGATGATATTTACGAACATCTTCTCTATGACGGGTTTGAATTCTGCACACCCGCACAGGTGGAACCCAAATTATACGACCGCACCTTAACGATTAATGGCGTATCCAAAGCATACTCCATGACCGGTTGGCGAATTGGATATGCGGGCGGACCAAAGGATATCATCAAAGCAATGGGCGCAATTCAGGGGCACTCCACCACCAACCCATCATCCATCAGTCAGGCAGCAGCCGTTGAGGCATTGAATGGCCCGCAAGGGTTCCTAAAAGACTGGGTTGAATCATTTAAATCGCGCCGCGATTTGGTGGTTGGCATGCTAAATCAAAGCAACGGCCTTACCTGCAAACGCCCTGAAGGCGCGTTTTACGTATACCCAAGCTGTGCTGGAACGATTGGTAAAAAAACACCCGATGGCCAAGTGATCCAAAACGACGAGGACTTCGTAAAATACTTACTACAAGCCGAAGGCGTTGCAGTGGTTCATGGTTCTGCATTTGGGCTTTCCCCCCATTTCCGCATTTCCTATGCCATTTCCAGCAAATCACTTGAGGAGGCATGCCAACGCATTCAGCGCGCCTGTGCTAATTTACGTTAGGAAAATCTGCGTTAATCTTGAAAGGAATAGGTTTATGGCCAAGAAAGCAAAAAAAGTTCCTAAGCAAGCTGCGCGCAAAGCATCGCCCAGCGATGCCGTTGCGAAATGCTTGAATGTTGTTTTGGCTGATACCTATATCTTGGCGCTTAAAACGCATGGCTTTCACTGGAATGTGGAAGGGCCATTGTTTTTGCAACTGCATGAATTTTTCGGCAAGCAATATGAAGCATTGACCGATGCCGCAGATGAACTTGCAGAACGCCTTCGTGCCCTTGATACCTATGCGCCTGCATCCTTCGCTCAATTTTCCCGCCTTGGCAACATTATGGAAGAAACGAAGGTTCCATCGCCCGAGGGGATGATCGCGCAATTACTTTCCGATTTTGAAGTATTGGCTGAAGATCTGGTAAATGGTATCGACGCGGCCGATGAAGCCGATGATGTGGATACCGAAGATTTACTGACGGGGCAATTACACGAAGTGCATAAAACCGCGTGGATGCTACGCACAATGTTACGGGGCAAATAATTAATCTTGCTTCGTTAAGCCGCGACTTTCATAAAATTCTTTATGCTGTTGCCAATCTTCCTTCACCTTGACGTGCAGGAATAAATGCACTTTAAAACCAAATGCTTTTGCCATTTCTGCACGCGCGGCTGCGCCTATTGCTTTGAGTTGTTCGCCGCCCTTGCCAATGACAATCGCTTTTTGTCCATCGCGTTCCACATAAATGGTTTGCGTGACTTTGGCTTCACCATTTTCAAATTGTTCCCATGCATCGGTTTCAACTGTTGCGCTATAGGGCAGTTCCTGCGATAGCTGGATAAATAGCTGTTCGCGGGTGATTTCAGCGGCCATAACGCGTTCCGGCATATCGGTAATTTGTTCGGGATCATACAGCCATGGGCCTTTGGGCATCGCAGTGCCTAGCTTAGCAATAATATCCTTCACGCCTTCGCCGTCTTTTGCCGACACCATAAAGGTCTGCGCAAAATCATGTTCTTTATGCAACGCTTCCACAATCGGCAATAGACGCCCTTTATTCGTTGCAGCATCCACCTTGTTCAATACCAGCCATACGGGTTTCTCGTTATGCTGGTGCTTAATGTGCTGTAAAATTTCCTGCGTGCCGCTGTCAGGCTGGCGGTGCGTTACATCAACAACCAACAAAATCACATCGGCATCATCTGCCCCGCCCCATGCCGCGCCGACCATGGCTTTTTCAATCGGTTTTTTGGGATTAAAAATGCCCGGCGTATCCACAAAAATAATCTGCGCATCACCTTCCATGACAATCCCCAGCATACGCGCGCGGGTAGTTTGCGGCTTTGCGCTAACAATTGCCAGTTTTTGTCCCACAATCTGATTGAGCAACGTGGATTTACCGGCGTTGGGTACGCCCAGCAATGTTACATATCCGCAGGATTGTTCACTCATGCCTTCACCAATTTCTGCCACAGCATGGTTGCAGCTTTCTTTTCTGCATCGCGTTTGGATGCACCATCTGCCTCTACCGCTTCAAACCCTTTGACTTGAACAGACACAATAAAGGTTGGCGCATGCACCGGACCTGACTGGCTAATGACGCGATATTCGGGCAGCGGCAATCCCTTGCCCTGCGCCCATTCCTGCAATGCACTTTTTGCATCTTGCGGCGCGGCATCACGATGAATGAACGGTTGCCAAAGCTGTTTAATCAGAAGACGCAAGATATCCAACTGTTGGGCACTATCTTTGTAAATTGCACCGATCAGCGCTTCGAGCGCATCGGATAAAATATTCACGCGGCCCCTGCGTAAATCATCGGGATTGACGAGATGCAAACATTCCGACAATGCAAGTGTTTCAGCGATTTCCGCAAGGCAATCGCGGTTGACCAGCGCGGCATGTCGTTTTGCCAATTCGCCTTCGCTTTCATTCGGATAAATTTCATAAAGCCATTCAGCAATCAACAGCGATAGAACACGGTCTCCTAAAAATTCCAGCCGTTCGTAGCTGGATACTTTTTTATTATCCCTTTCTTGGCTGGGATGAGTCATCGCATCGCGCAGCAAGGGCTCATCCTTAAAGGTATAGCCCAGTTTTGAGGTGAGGTTTTTGTAAGCCGGTGTCATCGGATTGGTTTTAACATACGATCAAAGCGCAAATGGCTTGGCCATTTCCACAACTGCCAGAATGGAGAGCCGTTTTTCAACGAGAAGAAAATAAACTCCGCGCGGCCAACAAGATTTTCTTCCGGCACAAACCCAACACGGCGCATCACGCGGCTGTCTTGCGAATTATCGCGGTTGTCGCCCATGACAAAATAATGGCCTTCCGGCACCTTATAAGCTTGCGTATCATCTAGCTGCCTATCATCACTCATTTCCAGAATGTGGTGTTGGCGACCACCAGGTAATATTTCATTATATTCAATCGCAGGAAGATTAAATGGCTGGCGAAACGCTTCATGGTCTTCTTCCAGATCATCGCCAGTAATGTTGTAGCTGCCTGTTACATCACGTGGAACCACTTCGCCATTCACATGTAAACGGCCTTCTACCATCTGAAGGGTATCGCCCGGCAAACCGATGAGACGTTTTACGTAGTCTGTTTTACCATCATACGGAACCTTAAACACAATCACATCACCGCGCTGCGGTTTATTCGTTTGGCCATAACGGCCAGCAGGCAATTTCAAACCAAAGGTGTGTTCCAAAAAACCCAAACCAACAGAAAGCCCGCTATAGCCGTAAGAATATTTCGAAACAAACAAATAATCACCTACCAGCAAGGTCGGCACCATGGAACCCGATGGAATACTGAACGGTTCAAAGAAGAACGCGCGGAATACAATTGCAATGAGCGCAGCAACGGTCAGCGTGCGAAGAAATTCGAACAGGCCATCATCTTTTGGCTGCTCGTTTTGTACATTTTTTGCGGGCACGGCGGATTGATTTTGTTTCATAAACTACTGCTTAACTTTGAATTAAAGCGCGAATGTGGCGCTTTCACTAGGGGTTGGTCAATCCTTTTTAATAGCCTCAATAATCACAAAGGCCTGCGCATTCGGATATTCATCGGTCAATGTTAAATGGATGCTGGCGCTGTACCCTTTGGGGGTCATCGCCTCCAGGCGCTTTAGTGCGCCGCCCGTCAGAACAAGCGTGGGTTTCCCGTTTGGGTCGTTCACAACGCCCATATCTTTCCAAAATACGCCTGCGCTCATTCCTGTACCCAATGCTTTTGCGCAAGCTTCCTTTGCAGCAAAGCGTTTAGCAAGCGTTGGAGGCGCCGATGAACGCTGCAATGCTTTTTTTTGTTCAATCGGTGTGTAAATACGTTTTAAAAAACGCTCCCCATATTTGGCATAGGTCTTTTCGATGCGCGTAATATCGCAAATGTCATTACCAATGCCGATAATCATGCAGCAGCTTTCTTGCGCGCATCCGCCATAATGTTTTTCATTTTCTGGATACTGCTGTGCATGCCAACAAACATTGCTTCACCCATCAAGAAATGCCCTATATTCAATTCAACAATCGGCTTAATTGCAGCCACGGGCGAGACATTATCATAGGTAAGACCATGGCCCGCATGTACTTCAATGCCAAGCAGTGCTGCATAATCAGCGCCAACGCGCAGGCGCTTTAATTCCTGTGATTGCTGCGCGCCAGCATCGGCGTAAGAACCAGTGTGCAATTCAATCGCTTTGCATGCGGTTTTTTTGGAAGCGTCAATCTGTGCTTCATCGGGGCTGATGAACAAGGCGACTTCAATCCCGGCATCCTGTAATGCGCCAACGCAGGTTTTTATTTTTTCAAAATGCGTGATGACATCAAGCCCGCCTTCGGTCGTGATTTCCTGGCGGCGCTCGGGGACCAGACATACTGCATGTGGTTTAAGGCGCAATGCAATCTTGGTCATTTCATCCGTGACAGCCATTTCCATATTGAGTGGTAAACCGCACTCAGCCCGCAAACGCTCCATATCCGCATCGCGTATATGGCGACGGTCTTCACGTAGATGTGCGGTGATCAAATCCGCACCCGCGTCTTTAGCCATAAGGGCAGCACGTAATGGGTCCGGGTTATTGCCCCCGCGCGCATTGCGCAAAGTCGCTACATGATCAATGTTAATTCCTAATCGCATAACCAGATATATATGTGGTTTTTTGGCGTTTTGCCAGCGGCTCGTTTACTAGCGGCTATTGGCAACGCGGCGATAACTCAATGCTTCTGCAACATGGGCGCGCTTTACGCCATCCACGCCTTCCAAATCTGCTAGGGTTCTGGCAACACGCACAACGCGGGTGTAACCCCGCGCAGATAGCTTAAGTTGCTCAGCAGCCTGGCTTAATAAATTCTGGCCGCCACTGTCGGGGGTTGCAACTTTCTGTAGCAACTCTCCATCTGCTTCGGAATTGTTATTTGGTTTTATTGGTGCATCCATTTTCGAATAGCGCTCGATCTGACATGCTCTGGCCTGCGCAACGCGCGCGGCCACCGTTGCACTATCTTCCTTGGCTTGTGGCAAACTTAAATCATTTGCGCTGACAGCGGGAACTTCTACATGGCAATCAATACGGTCAAGCAGCGGCCCAGAAAGCTTGTTTTGATAATCCGCACCGCAGCCAGGGGCTTTATTGCATGCTTGCGACGCATCGCCCAGATAACCGCAACGGCACGGATTCATCGCGGCGATCAATTGGAACCGTGCAGGATAGGTTAAATGGTGATTAGCGCGTGCAACAACCGCGCGTCCTGTTTCCAATGGCTGACGCAGCGCTTCCAATGTTGGACGCTGGAATTCGGGAAGCTCATCCAAAAATAGCACACCAAAATGCGCGAGCGAGACTTCACCGGGCTTAGCTTTCATCCCGCCGCCAATAAGTGCCGGTAGTGAAGCTGAATGATGCGGATCACGAAACGGACGACGGCGCAGCAATTGTCCATCAGGCAACATGCCAGCCACCGAATGAATCATCGATACCTCCAACGCTTCGCGTGGTGAAAGTGGCGGCAATAAACCCGGCAGACGCGCAGCAAGCATGCTTTTACCGGAACCCGGCGGGCCCAGCATCAATAAATTATGCCCGCCTGCCGCGACAACTTCCAACACACGCTTGGCAGCTTCCTGCCCTTTCACATCGCGCAAATCTGGTGATGCGCCATCCAGATTTTCCATGCGGCGCTCAGGCCGCGTAAGGACTTGGGTGCCCTTAAAATGATTGATGAGTTGCAGCAATGATTGCGGCGCAAGCACATTCATATCATCCCCTGCCCACAATGCTTCGCTGCCATTTGCGGCGGGGCAAATCAAACCAAACTCATGTGCCTTAGCATTAATCGCCGCAGGCAAAACGCCTGTTACGCGTGTTAGACTTCCATCAAGTGCCAATTCGCCCAGCGCAATATAATCAGCAACGGCGTCTTGCGGCACGACGCCCATCGCAACGAGCAAGGCAAGCGCGATGGGTAGATCGAAATGGCTTCCTTCTTTTTGTACATCCGCTGGCGCCAAATTTACGGTGATGCGCTTGGCGGGCATGGAAAGCCCAAGCGCATGAAGCGCCGCGCGCACCCGTTCACGGGATTCCGTCACGGCCTTGTCCGGCAAACCGACAAGAGTAAAGGCAACGAGACCAGATGAAATCTGCGCTTGCACATCCACATCAAGGACATCCACGCCTTCAAAGGCAACGGTGCGTATGCGTGCGACCATAAAAACCAAACCCTATTAATGTTTACTAATCCCCATAGATTATAGGGTTTTATTAATCTGTCGAGCGCGGTTGTTAATACCGATGTTAGCAAAACTTCAAATTACTTTCAAAACGGCATGATAAATTGCGGATTATAACATTTAAGGAATTTTTTTATGGGCATACCAACAGAATTCAATTTAAAGGCAGATAGCGAATATACGCTTTGGAATGGCCAAACAGCATTTAGCGGCATGACGGCGAAGCCACGCCAACCCATCCTTAGAGCCCCAGATGATAAACAAGCCGTTGCTGTGGTATGGAATAAAGACACCAAGGCATTTATATCAGTTTATTTTGAACTCATCCAAGAAGGCGATGAACAGATTGCAGCAGAAGGCACCACAGGCCTTCGCATAGCTGGGACCTATAAAGGTTCGGATCTTTTTATTATCAGCCTGCCAGGTAAAAAATTGCCGAAAGATTTACGCGAAAACCTTACCCAATGGGTAAATGATAAATATTTGTGGGATACTGAAGGTGGCCAGCAAATACAAGCACAGCGCCGCCGCGATCGTACTATGACGATTGGCGCATTATGCATTGAAATCGAAAAGCATATCGGCAAATGGGAAGTAACGCCGAAAGCTCCAGCAGCAGCGCCAACAGCTACACCTACTGCGACGCCTTCTGCGCGCCCGCCTGAGCGCACAACCATTCTAGGTGGCGCGGCACGTGAAATTGGCGAGCGCCCTTTGCAACAACAAAGCTATTCTTCAGACCGTGATTTTGATGCACAGGATATTGCAGGAATTCCGGAATCCGATGGCTTGCCATACTCCGGTCGCCTGAAGCAGGATTTTGATCGTGGCTTCACTTTTGTTCAACCGGACCAAAACATACCGGAACTTGCTGGCCGTGATGCATTTTTGCATGTTTCTGCATTTCGCCGTTCCGGATATCCTGATGGCACAACATTAAGGGGCGGAGCACGCATTCGCTTCAGCCTTTGGGACAATGCTGGAAAAATCCAGATTGATGAATTGGAAATAGCTGGCCAACCTCGTCCACGCGCAGCAGCAGAGCAAGTTGTTGAGCGCGCTGTAGAACGTGACCCACGCAGCCTGCCGCCAATTGCCGATTACGATGCGTCAGCCGAGGCACATCAGGGCGAAAGTTTTGAGCGCCGCGAAGGTCAAAAGGTTGTTATTCGTGAAATTCCTATCCGCACGCCATTCGGCACGGAAGTTATTCCTGGCGGCGCATGGCGCACGGTTCGCGGTGACCGCGACCCCAATTAATTTGAAAAGCTAAGCCGCATCCAGGCGTGGTACAGGTGCTTTAAAATAGCTCTGCATTACGCGGTTGGCGCTTTGAACTGCTTGCCCTTCAAAACTATCAGGTTTCACCAAACGCTGAGCACTGGCTACTTTAAGATGATCCGCCTTATCGCCCCATGGTTCAAAATTACGCGTATTCAAATCTGGATTAATATCGGCAAGGCTCATTTGAAACAGTGCAAGCTGGTTTGCAAAAACACCGCCCCTTGAAATAATTCGTAAATCTTCGGCAAGTTCAAATGCGCGTTCATCATCGCGTGTAGCAAGGCGTTCCAGCATAAACAATGTGATGGTTTCAACGGCAATTGCAGAACCCGAATTAACGACCAGACGTTGTGGTGCCGCCACCCCTGTTCTATCCAAATCCGCCTGAAGTTGTTCTGGCAAATGAACGCCGGGTTTGTTTGCATGCAGCGCCGCAACCGCAGAAAGCAACACCGCATCGAAGTTGTTTTCTTCTATCACATTCAATTCACTTTTCGTGCCAAGACCGGTGGTCAAGCGTTCCGCCCAATCAAACCAAGCCAGAATATCTGGTTTCTTCCCTGCGTGCGTCGTTGCTGTGCCAGCATCCGTAACAGTATCCATGACCATGCAGTAATCTCCACGAATGTGAATAAAGGGTGTGAATATGCGAATAGCTTTTCACACCGCACATAAGTGGTCAAGAATGTTTTGGCGGCGTATTAAACGCTTCTTTTTTAAGCGCGGCGTTCAACCATTAACTGCTTAATTTCTGCAATCGCTTGCGCGGGGTTCAACCCCTTTGGACAAGCATTGGTGCAGTTCATAATGGTATGGCAGCGATATAAACGGAATGGATCTTCAAGATTATCCAGACGTTCACCCGTCATTTCATCGCGGCTATCTGCAATCCAGCGATAGGCTTGCAGTAATATCGCAGGGCCAAGATAGCGTTCCTCATTCCACCAATAGCTCGGGCATGAAGTTGAGCAGCAGAAGCACAAAATGCATTCATACAAGCCATCAAGTTTTTTGCGCTCATCTTGCGATTGTAAACGCTCTTTATCCGGTGGCGGCAAGGTTTGTGTCTGCAGCCAAGGCTGGATGGATGCGTATTGTGCGTAAAGCTGCGTTACATCGGGAATTAAATCTTTCACCACCGGGCGGTGCGGCAACGGGTAAACAGCGACATCCCCATGGCAATCTTCGGTTGCCTTTAAGCAGGCTAATGTATTTTGTCCATCAATGTTCATCGCGCATGAACCACAAATACCTTCACGGCAGGAACGGCGAAACGTCAGCGTCGGATCAATTTTGTTTTTAATATAGAGCAGTGCATCAAGCACCATCGGGCCACAATCATCCATATCAACGGTATAGGTATCGAGTGATGGATTTTCGTTTTTATCAGGATTGAAACGGTAGATTTTAAACTTGCGCGGATTTTTAACGCCGGCAGGCGCTGGGTGTGTAACACCGGTTTGGACTTTGGAATGCGCCGGAAGGGTAAGTTCAACCATAGGATTTCAATATAGGTAAGAGGCAGGAATTTAAGGTGCATTCATAATATGAACTGTAGGTTCTGACTTCAACGGTTTTCTTATGCAATTAACAATGAAAAACCACGGTTTTACATGGCAGATGCGCATGATTCGACAGCCGAACCCCACCCCGCTATATTGCCCGCTTACTTTTTTAAAAGGATATCTGCCATGAACCTGATGAACATGATTTTGGAACAAGCTATTAAATCACTTGGCAACGGGCAACAAGGCCCGCTCGTACATGCGTTCATCGACTATGTTCAGCAACATGGCGGCGAGCAAGGCATCGCCACGATGATAGAGAATTTTGAAAAGAATGGTCTTGGTCGAATCGTGCAATCATGGATTTCTACCGGACAGAATATGCCAATCACGCCAGAACAAGTTGAACAAGGTTTGGGCGAAGCACATGTTCAACAAATCTCCAGCGCCGCCAACATGACGCCGCAAGAAACAACCACACAGCTTGCACAAATTTTGCCAAAACTGGTGGACAAGCTTTCACCCAGTGGTGAATTGGATACGCAAATGATCAGCACGGTCCTTGGCATTTTTAACGCACAAAAAGCCGCTTAATATTAACCAACACTCAGTCCATGGCTTAAGACCCTGCGAAACCAGCAGTTTTGCGGGTTTTTTCATATGGCTCGAAAGTAATTCCATACGTCCATAGAGGACAGATATTTGATACATTCTGCTGAACTATTTTAAGATTTTTTTTAAATAAACATATGAGCCGTAAAAATTACAGTCATCTGCGCGTGGGCAATTTTGTGCGTTGTAACTTTCCACATATGCGCCTCGATCCACGCGAACCATCGGAACATGAACACGTCGCGCTTATTGTTGGTAAGCACTATGACCGCGAATTGGGCGTGCCCGTATTCACGATGGTGCATTCAAGTAAAGAAATTGAACGGCTTATAAAAACCGGCGGCAAAATCAGAGCAGGTAGTTTCAAATTGTTGGTATATGCGATCACAGGACGCGTTCCAGTGAGCGATATATCTGACCGTATCGTGAATTATGATCAGGTGATGTTACTGCCTGTGGTAAGTGAATTTTTCCACGATCTGGAACATGGCCCGATTGAGGTGATTGACTCCATCAGCCGAAAAGCCGTTGAAAAAATCAAACTGCGGATGAAAAAACCACCTAATCCATCTGCCCTTGCAACCTATCGCATGGAGCAGGAACACCGGGCAGTTGCGCCAGATTTTCTGGTTAGACAACGTCAATCGAACGAAAATGATCCGAGCTGAGTGTACTTAGTACACGCCCATTAGTATACACGGGGCTTTGGCGGAACGACTTCTACGTCTTTGCTCATGGTGTACAGATGCACAGGGCGATAATCCATCGTCACCTTACCTGTTGCATCATCCACATAGGCAATGCTGTGCTTCATCCAGTTCACATCATCGCGATCTTTATAATCTTCGCGAGCATGTGCACCGCGCGACTCTTTGCGGGTATGCGCAGAAACAACCGACGCGGCTGCCTGTACCAGCAAGTTATCCAGCTCCAGCGTTTCAACCAAATCGGAATTCCAGATCAAGGACCGGTCTGAAACCTTTATATCAGCGCGTTGCTTCAATAGCGCACTAATGCCATCCACACCCGCTTTCAATGTCTCTTCGGTGCGGAACACGGCACAATTGGTTTGCATCACATGTTGCATTTTGTCACGGATATCCGCAGTTTTACTGCCGCCATTGGCATTACGCAGTTTATCAAATCGCGACATGATACCATCCACACTGGATGCCGGCAGCACCTTATGCGGCGCGTTGGGTTTAATTACATCAGCTGCGCGGATAGCGGCGGCGCGTCCAAACACCACCAAATCAAGGAGCGAATTTGAACCCAAACGGTTTGCGCCGTGTACAGAAACACATGCCGCTTCGCCAATCGCCATTAAACCCGGCACGATGGCATCGGGGTTATCTTTAGTCGGGCGAATAACTTCACCGTGATAATTTGTTGGAATACCGCCCATATTGTAATGCACGGTTGGCAGAATGGGGATGGGCTCCTTGGTCACATCAACGCCCGCAAACACCTTAGCGGTTTCGGAAATGCCCGGCAGACGTTCATGCAGAATTTTTGGATCAAGATGTTCAAGATGCAAATGGATGTGATCTTTTTTCGGTCCACAGCCACGGCCTTCGCGGATTTCGATGGTCATCGAACGGCTGACCACGTCGCGGCTAGCCAAATCCTTGGCAGATGGTGCGTAGCGTTCCATGAAGCGTTCGCCATTACCATTGGTGACATAACCGCCTTCACCGCGTGCACCTTCGGTAATCAAACAACCCGCGCCATAAACACCGGTTGGATGGAACTGGATGAACTCCATATCTTGCAGTGGCAAGCCCGCACGA
>JANRLI010000008.1 GCA_033762625.1 Alphaproteobacteria bacterium | reverse complement strand
GCTCTGATGATGGCGCACTTGAAGGCTCTGATGATGGCGCGCTAGAAGGTTCTGATGATGGAGCGCTAGAAGGCTCTGATGATGGCGCGCTAGAAGGTTCTGATGATGGAGCGCTAGAAGGCTCTGATGATGGCGCGCTAGAAGGTTCTGATGATGGAGCGCTAGAAGGCTCAGATGAAGGAGCGCTCGATGGTGCTGATGAAGGTGCGCTCGATGGCGCTGATGTAGGCGCAGATGGCGCATCTAATTGTTGATGTGGAAGCTTTTGTTGGCCAGGGCCAGGACGGTTAAAGCCGTTTGCCGTATTTGGCAATTTTTCCATAAATTCTTTAAGCGCTCTTTTAGATTCTTCATCCGCTTTCATTCTCTCAGTTAACTGAGTAAGCGCGCGCAAACGCTCTTGCGGCGTTCTGCCTACAGGGATTGGTGGTCTTAAGGCCGCCATTTGCGCTTTAAGGGCTTCGCGTACAGCGCGGGTTGCTGGGCCAGCATTACCATCCAAGTGCAGTTGGCGCGCACCGTCACCGTACAGATCTCTCATCAGCTTGTTCATTGCTTCCTGTTCAGCGAGAACTGCTGGATTTCTACCTGATCTATTGCGTGGCGCCATAACAAGCTCCAAAAAAAAAGCTTAAAAGTATTTTCTAAAAATTATGTTCCCATGATTATCTGAAATTGGTTTTTGCCATCTTAATGATGTCTAAAATTCGAACTAATGATGGTTGAATGTTTGAGCAGTTCATGGGTGTGATTTAAAAAGACCAATAAATACGCTATCTGCTGTGTTTTCAGGCAGATGCAAATTAGATAAAATTCGATCTAATTCTCCCCTGCCCTTTTAGAATCAGGATTACGCAAGACGATGTGCGGGATGTAAGATGAACGCATGAGCGCATATAAAACCAAGCCACGCTATGTGATGGAGCAAATCTCGGCGGTGAAAACACTGCCTGATCCTGAGCGCCCATTCACCTTTGCCGAGCTGCAAATTGATGGAAAACTGCTACGTTATTGCATGAGCACGCCGCATTCGCGTTGGCGCGTAAATACGCTGTTTTTAAAAGAACCGACCACCATTGAATGGCTGCATAGTTTTAAAGCCGATGATGTATTCATTGATATTGGCGCGAATGTAGGAATTTATGCACTGTATGCGGGCGTGGTTGCTGGTGCACGTGTCTTTGCGTTTGAACCGGAATCCCAAAATTATGCCGAACTGTGCCGCAGTATTTTATTGAATGCTGCGCATCACAAAATCACCGCCTTCTGCGCAGCAGTGGCGGATAAGCCGCTGGAAATTTCCAATCTGATTTTAAGTGACCCGATGAAAACAGGCTCATCGTTTAATGACTTTTCTGTGCCCAGCCATGATTATGAAGCAGCATCACGTTTTACCCAAGGATGCATCGCGGTTTCGCTTGACCATTTGGTGGAAACAAAAGCTGTGCCGATGCCCAAGCATGTGAAGATTGATGTGGATGGGCACGAAAACAAAGTCGTCGCGGGAATGAAGAACGTGCTGCAAAGCCCGGAGCTGCGCACTGTTTTGTTGGAATGTGACCCCAAAACCCCCAGCTGCTATCATATCGTAAAGCATTTTATTGCATCCGGCTGGGTTTATAATATCGACCAGGTTCGCTTATCACGGCATGGTCTTGCCAGCAAGGAAGCAACGCAACAAGCAATTGAGCAATCGAATTTTGCAGGGAACATCATTTTGGCGCGCGATGCTGCGGATGTCGCGTTTGCAAGCCGGACGCTGGAGCGGTTTAGCGCGAGCGAGCTGGAAGCGATGAAGGTAGTATAATGGATTTGGATAGTCTGAATACTGGATTGCAAGATACCCTTGCCCGTTTGAACCGGACGCCTGTTAAGCGTGACCCCTATTCCTATCTGATTTCAGAACAGTTCTTTCCGCGCGAGATGTATGATTTTATTTATGCAAATCTGCCAACGCAGCAACAGTTTGATGATAGCAAGGCCATTGGGCAGGCGGTTGATGAATATGCTAAATCAGGTGCGCTGGCTCGCCGCGAATTCCCGTTACAACCGGCCTATATTGAACGGCTAAGCCCGCAGCAAAGACCGGTTTGGAGTGCTCTTGCCTCCTTCTTTTCGCATGATTTGTTTTTATCAGTAATGCTCAAGCAGTTATTGCCAGCCGAAACGCTGGATAGGTTGCAGCGTGAAAAATGGAAACTGGGGCCAAGTGCGAATTTAGTAGAAAGTACAAATGGCTATTTTCTTGGGCCACATACCGATAGCCCGCGCAAAATTTTAACCGGCATTTTATACTTTGCCGAGGATGACGCGCAGCCCGATTTGGGAACCGAAGTGTATGCGGCGGATGACCCAAACCGTATTTCAACCGACGGCGTCCATTTACCATTCGATGGATTTCATAAAGTGGATTATTCTCCCTATCTACCAAATCGCTTTTTCGCATTTGCGCGGAGCGATAAAAGCTTCCATGGCTTTCATCGTTTGAATATCCGCAAAGGGCGACGGATTATTCTGGATTTCAAGCTGTTTTGTGAATCCTAAATTGGGAATTTCTTTTCGGCGAATTCAGGCACGGTTTTAATCAACCCGCCCAAATCACCGGATGTAAGGAACAGCACCACATCATCGGCTTTTAAATCATTGCCGATACGCTTTAATGCTTCATCCGGCGCAGAGATTGCAGCTGCGTTGCAATTCACAGCTTTTAACCGCGCCATAATATCGGCATGACTGGCCTGATTGTGGGTGCCAGCTCCCTGTGATGCGGGTTGATACACATAAGTGCGCGTTGCGCCTTCAAAGACATCATCATACCAATGCAGCGTATCATGACTGCGCCAGCTAAAGGTATGGGGTTCGAACACCACGACAAGGTTACGATTAGGAAAGCCGCGTTTAACCGCAGCGATGGCGGAGCGCGCCTTGTCATAGGACGACCCGAACCCTTCATACATGGGAATGGATGTTTTATCCGATTTTTTATCTAGGCGTCGCATGACCCCTTTGAAGCTGTCAATTGCATGCACAAAAGCTTGTGGCGTAACGCGGCAATTGGTGAATACAAACGCAGCGCAGCCAAGGATATTTTCAATGCTATGTTCACCAAGCTGTGTGGTGGCTACGCAGCAAACAGATTTGCCGTTATGTATGATATCAAACTTGGTTTTATCGTTTTCACCGTAGGTGATATTGGTTACCGTATAATCTCCCTCACTCACGCCATAGGTAATGGCGGGACTTTTTATACTGCCCAGAAATTGCTTGCTTAATGGGCCGCTGGTTGCGGCAATGAGCGATGTTGCAGGCGGCAATAATGTGACCAATTGTTTAAACGGCGCAAGGTAAGCATCTACGGTTGGAAATATATTCACATGGTCATGCGCCAGCGGCGTAAGCAGAATATGCTTTGGTTTTAAATGCAGGAATTTAGAACGGTTATCGGTATTGGAGGATGGATATTCATCACCTTCAAAGACAAATAGATCCCCCTTCCCTATCTGCGCAGGAGATGACGGAGTGAGTGGCACCGCGCCAATAAAAAACGAAGGGTCTAACCCCGCAGATTGTAAAATATGCGCCAGCAGAGCCGAGCAGGATGATTTGCCATAACTGCCCGCTACCACAACCGATGTCTTGCTGGTTGATAATTCGCCAAGTACTTCTGGGAAAGATGCTATCCGCTTGCCTGATTGGTATGCCGCTGCAACCTCCGCGTTTGTTTCAGGCACAAGCTTGGCGTTTTTGCCGATAACGATTAAATCGACGTCTGGCGGAATATTGCTTGGGGCATAGGGCGTACGGCATTCCAGTTTTTCTTTTTCCAGCACGGTTGAAATGGGTGGGTAAACGGCCTCATCGCTGCCGGTAATGGCCCAGCCAGCATCGCGTAACAGCTTTGCCGTTGCTGACATACCAACGCCGCCTAACCCTATAAAATGTGCCTTCATTTCCGTTGCATTCTGCTTTAGCTTGAATCAATCATAAGATTATAGGGAAGATTCCATGAATAGAAACGACCAAAAAGGCCCATTAAAAGGTACTGAAAAGCTGCTTGCGGTTATGGCGCGGTTACGCGACACCGAAAAGGGTTGCCCATGGGATGTGGCGCAGGATTTTGCGACCATCACTAAATATACGCTGGAAGAAGTATATGAAGTGGTCGAAGCCATCGAACGTCAGGACATGACAGCATTGAAAGAAGAATTGGGCGATTTGCTGTTCCAGATTGTGTTCTATGCGCAAATTGGCACCGATAAAAAGCTGTTCAGCTTTGATGAAATTGCCGATGCGGCAGCAGAGAAAATGATTGAACGCCACCCCCATGTATTCGAGGACAAAAAGCTGGAAGACCATGCCGCGTTGATGAAAATGTGGGAAGGCGATAAACAAGCCAAGCGCGATGCCAAAACAACAGCGCAAGGCGGTACGCCCAGCGCATTGGATGATGTGGCGCATGCCCTGCCCGCCGTCACGCGTGCCGTTAAATTGCAAAGCCGCGCTGCCCGCGTTGGCTTTGAATGGACGGATATCAAGGATATTTTTGCGAAGTTAGATGAAGAAATCGCTGAATTGAAAGAAGTAGTTGCCGAGCGCCAAACCAAAAAAGAACCTTTGGATCTGGAATTAGTTGACCGTTTAACCGAAGAATTGGGCGATGTAATGTTTGTGGTTGCCAATATTGGACGTAAATTGCGCGTTGATCCTGAATATGCGCTGCGCACCACCAACCGCAAATTTGAAAAGCGCTTTCACAGTATTGAAGGAACCTTGGCGAGCCAAGGCAAAAAACCGCAAGATGTTGGCTTGGATGAATTAGTGACCATGTGGAACGCCGTACGCAAAGCAGGCGTAAAATAATCTCTAACTGCGGCGTTAGCTTTTCAGAGCTTTCTGCGCTTCCGGTGCTCAGGTACTTAAACGTACGCTGCGCTCCGGTTCTCGAAACCATCTGAAAATCTTTAGCCGCAGCGAGATTCTAAAAATAGCTTTAGTGCATTGCCATGACAATCGCGCGGATTTCATCAAGCGCGGATTTATTGGGTGCAATGATAAGACCGCCCGTGGTATCGCCGGGCACATAGGCGCTGCCGTCGTGCTTGCAATATACGAAACCCAGACATGAAAGCATGGTAAGGCCAGGAAGATGATCCCACGGCATGCATTTGCCATAGACGGCGAATTGTGCTTCCCCGCGCATCAGCATCGCATAATCATGCCCCGCACTGATGGATGAATAGATTTTCGTGAATTTGGGCTCTTGCGATTTCACGAAATCGCGGTGTTCTTTTGAAAGCAGTTTGTTGCCCAAAATACCCGTGTAGTTTTTAATTCCGTGGATGGTCGGTGCAGATAATTTCTGCGCCTGTGCTTTTTTATGAATGCGCATCGCACCGTGTTCGCGTGTTGCGAAATACATATCATCTTGTACGGGGGAGTAGATCCAGCCAGCATCGAGTGAATGATTTTGCGTCAGCGCTAACATGACATCGAATTCCGGTTTACCACCAGCAAAGGCCATTGTACCGTCAATAGGGTCGATAACCCAAATGGGCTGGTTCTGTTTGAACAAATCCATCTTTGAAGGATCGGCTTCTACGCCCTCCTCCCCCACCACGACCGTTTCTGGATAGAGTGAAAGAAGCTTTGCTGAAAGCGCTTTTTCTGCTGCTTGGTCGGCAATCGTAACTAAATCCTGCGGGCCGGTCTTTTCCTGAATATCGCCGGCGGCCAGATTGCGCCAACGCGGTAGAATTTCAGTTGCGGCTACATCACGGATGGCAGATGCGACTTTATCAATATCGATGTTCATTTGCGTTTTCCAAATTGCGCCTGATAGCGGCCCCAGTTTGCAGGGCTTAACTCCACCTCAAGCACAATGTGTTTGGCATTGTCTTTGCGATTGATAATGGTGCCATTTTCATAAAGCCATGCTAAGGGCGCGCCCTCGCTATAGCTGAGTTTTATCGAATAACTCTTATGGCCGAGCTTGAGCCGCTCATCAATCATATGGAGGAGATCATCAATCCCCTCCCCGCTTAATGCTGATATAGCGGCGCTGGCACCCTTTACGACATCACCTTGAAACGACCATGAACTCATGGTTTCACGGCCTGAACGGCGGGATTGCTGGATAATAGTTTGCCTGTCTTCCGGCGGAATGACGTCAATTTTATTCAAGGCTTCTATCACGCGCGGGTCGTCATGATTAATCGCCAGTGTTTCAAGGACATTTTGCACATCTTCCTTTTGGGCGCGCGTGTCTTCATGGGAAATATCGCGCACATGCAAAATGATATCGGCGTTTTCAACTTCTTCCAGTGTGGCGTGGAATGCTTCAACCAAATGCGTTGGCAAATCGGAAATGAAACCTACGGTATCCGATAAAATAGCCTGCTTGCCGGATGGCAGCGTGATTTGCCGCATGGTGGGGTCCAGCGTTGCAAAGAGCAGGTTTTCAGCCATAACGCCAGCATCCGTCAGGCGGTTAAACAGCGTTGATTTACCTGCGTTGGTGTAGCCAACCAGCGCAATAACCGGTTGTTCCGCGCGTTCGCGTTGTTTGCGGTGTAGGCCGCGCATACGGCGCACATCATCTAGTTCCTCTTTGATTTTGATAATCCGGTTGCTGATGAGGCGCCGATCAAGTTCGAGCTGGGATTCCCCAGGGCCGCCAAGAAAGCCGAAGCCGCCGCGTTGCCGTTCCAAGTGGGTCCATGAACGCACAAGGCGCGAGCGTTGGTAACTGAGCGCGGCAAGTTCAACCTGCAACTGGCCTTCCTTCGTTCTGGCGCGGGCGCCAAAAATTTCTAAAATCAGGCCGGTACGGTCGATGACTTTGGCGTTCCATTCACGTTCCAAATTGCGTTGTTGCGGCGGCGTGATGTTATGGTTCACAAATACCAGTTCGACCTTGTTTTCCTTGCAAAATGCACCGATATCCGCCATTTGCCCCTTCCCCATCAAGGTGGCGGGGGATGGGTTGGTGATATTTATGATTTTGCTGCCCACCAGATTCAGCTGGATGGCTTCGGCGAGACCTGTCGCTTCTTCCAATAACGCATCACTGCTGCGGCGCGCATTGGTAAAGCGGAACATGGGCTGAACAATAAAAGTTCGCGCCGGATCTACGGTTGTGAGGTGTTCGCGTTCAATCACGCTTGTTCAGCTTCTTGTGCTTCAAACAGCGATACAGGGCCGGATGGCATAATAGTGGAAATGGCGTGCTTATAGACCAGCTGGATATGGCTATCACGGCGGAGCAGCAGCGAAAAGTTATCAAACCAGGTTATAATCCCCTGCAACTTAACACCGTTCACCAGAAACACAGTGACGGGAACTTTGGCTTTGCGTACGGAATTGAGGAATACGTCTTGCACATTTTGTTTATCGGACATGGCGGCTTCTTTTTTTATTATTATTGGGACGTTAACTTGAGGATAGAAGCTGCTTCAATTCTGTCAAGAGTTCCCCAAGGTCATAAACCCAAATCGAAGGCTGAAATTCAGGGTTTTCAAGGGCCGCTTGCCCTATTCCCACGGTTAAACAGCCTGATTTAGTGCCACAAATCATATCCGTCACGGTATCCCCGATAAACCAGACATTTTCATAATGCTTGAGATTATTGCTTTGGATGATGAGCTGGGCTGGCGCGGGGTCAGGTTTATCCTTGGGGGCATCGGTTGCGCCGACGATACTGGAAAAATAATGGCTCCAATTCAGATGTGCGACCTCGCGGCGAAGCAAATCACCATTTTTGTTGCTACATATTGTTAGCTTCACGCCATGCGCATCAAGCAGGTTTAGCAATTCTTCTGCATGACGGAGTTTGTGTAGACCACTGAGGTGGTTTTCACGGAAATGCGCATAAAAAATATCGCGCGCCCGGTGCCAGTCATCCCCAAAAATAACCGGAAAACTATCACGCATGCTGTGCTTGGAATTTTCCATCATGCGCGGAACATCCCATAGCGGCAGATTGAATGCTTTTAGTGCAGCATTCACACTGTCGGTTAAGGTTTGCCAGTTTTCAATAAGGGTATTGTCCCAATCAAACAAAACGGCCTGAGGCAGGCTGTGAAAAGAATGATGAGACATTGTTATTGCACATCGCTTCCCGCTTTCGCGGGAATGACAAAGGTCAGTTTACGTGGGTAGCCGCAATGATTTCCGGTTCTGGAACCCCATGGCCGGAGCCGTGGACGCCTAGCATCTTCAGCTTGCGGTGAAGCGCGGAGCGTTCCATACCGATAAAGTTTGCTGTGCGGGAAATATTTCCGCCAAAGCGCGTAACCTGTGCCAGCAGATATTCACGTTCAAACATTTCGCGCGCATCACGCAACGGCAGCATCATGATTTCGCCGCCCTTTTCCCATTTCAGCACGTTTGGCGTGCTGGAAGTGATTTCAGGTGGCAGCATATCAGCGCGGATAGGTTCATCCTTGCTGTTGTTATGGATAATCAAAATCCATTCCATCGCGTTACGCAATTGGCGGATGTTGCCGGGCCATTCGTAAGCTTGCAATGCCGCCAAGGCATCTTCACCAAGGGTGCGCACGGGCAAACCGGCGTTTTCAGCGGCGCGGTTTAAGAAGTGCTGAGCAAGCAATGGTATATCATCGCGGCGTTCACGAAGCGCAGATACCTTAATCGGTACGACGTTCAAACGGTAGTAAAGATCTTGGCGAAGGCTGCCTTCGGCCATCAGCAAATCAAGGTTCTTGTTGCTGGATGCAATCACGCGCACATCCACTTGTACCTTGGTGTTGCCGCCCACGCGTGTGAAGGATTGTTCCTGCAATGCACGTAAAATCTTGCCTTGGGTTTCGAGTGGCATGTCAGCAACTTCATCAAGCAATAAGGTACCGTTATGGGCCTGTTCCAAGAAACCGATTTTACGGGATGCGCCATTAACGCCGAGTTCCGTTCCGAAGAGTTCCACTTCAAGGCGGTCAGGTTGCATGGTCGCGCAGTTAACAACCACGAACGGGCCTTCTTCACGGCGGGACATTTTGTGAAGCTGACGTGCGATGATTTCTTTGCCTGCGCCGGCTGGGCCAGTGATCATTACGCGGCTACCGGTTGGTGCCACCTTTTCCAAAGTCTTGCGGATTTCCTGAACGGATGGGGATTTTCCAATCAGCTCCGAATCGCCCAATTTTAGCTTTAATTCTTCATTTTCGCGTTTCAGCCGAAAGGCCTGTAGTGCTTTATCGACCACCAATAATAAGCGGTCAGACTTGAAGGGCTTTTCAATAAAATCGAATGCGCCTTTCTTCACTGCTGCAACCGCGGTTTCGATATTGCCATGACCCGAAATCATAATGACCGGAAGTGTGGGGTAAGTTTTGGCGATGTGTTCGAGAAGTTGCAACCCATCCAGTTTGCTGCCCTGTAACCAGATATCCAAAATCACCAGACTTGGGAGGCGTTGCGCAATTTCATGGATAGCAAGTTCGGAAGAAGAAGCTTCGCGCGTTTTGTACCCTTCATCACTCAAGATGCCAGCTACCTGCAACCGGATGTCCGCTTCATCATCTACAATCAGAATATCGTGCGTCATGCTATCCTCGTTCAAATTTACATCATCTTATTGTTTATATGGGCGCCATGCCCAATTATAAAAAACAAAAAGAATCAAAACTTATGTCCTATTGTGCGCGACCCTTGGGGTTTCTTCAACTGCTTCGGCAGAGTCTTTCTGGTTGTCTTCCAAATGCAATATCGGGAAGCGTAACGTGACTCGCGCACCGCCTTCGATTCTATCTTCGAGGGTGAGCGAACCATGATGGTCTTCCATAATCTTCTTTACAATCGCAAGACCTAGACCAGTTCCTTTGGCACGTGTGGTCACATAGGGTTCAGTCAAGCGGTGACGTTGTTCTTTAGGCAAGCCTTTGCCGTTATCTTCAATTGTAATGACAGCTTCTTCGCCAATGTGATTGAGCGAGACAACAACAAGACCTCGCGGCGGGTTTTCTATTTCCCTGCCTTCAATGGATTCCATCGCATTTTTGATGAGATTGGAAATAGACTGGCTGAGTAATCGGCCATCGCAGGTTGCCATCAGGATTTCATGTGGCAGATCGGTTTTTACATCGATGTCAGTGCGTCCTGCGCTGCGCAACAGAACAGCCTGGCGGCATACATCATTCAAATTGGTTGGCACCATCACGGCGGTTGGCATGCGTGCAAAGCCGGAGAATTCATCTACCATACGGCCAATGTCTTCGACCTGACGTATAATCGTATCAAGACACTGCACGAATACTTCCGGATCGCTGCTAATTTCTTTTAAATAGCGGCGGCGCAGACGTTCAGCCGACAGTTGAATAGGCGTGAGCGGGTTTTTGATTTCATGCGCGATGCGGCGGGCTACGTCACCCCATGCAGCTTTACGTTGCGCGGCAATCAAATCAGAAACGTCATCAAATGTTACCACGTAACCTTGCACGTCTTGTTCAACTTGTTCGAGGGACGCGCGGACAAAAAATGTTTTCGTAGATTGTTCGTGACGGTGAAGTTCAATTTCACCTTCTACAAATCGCGCAACGGGACGCTCAACAATCTGTTGCATCAATTCCTGTAATTCAGGCAGCAGGCTGAGTAATGGTTTTTGTAACCATTCCTGCGTATTGGGAATGCCAAGCAAAATAGCGGCAGATGCGTTAACAAGGGTAATGAGGCCATGATTATCAACGCCAATAACGCCGGATGAAACACCAGATAGTACCGCCTCGGTAAAACGACGGCGGGTATCAAGTTGGCGGTTGGCGTCTATCAATTCACTGCGCTGGCTTTCCAGCTGCCCGGTCATGCGGTTAAAAGCGCGGCCAAGTGAGCCGAGTTCATCTTCATATTTAAGGAATTTTTCTTGAATGCGGGCGGATAAATCCCCTGCCCGTACACGCTCGGCCATATCCACCAGAACGCTGAGTGGCATACCGAGTTTGTTGGCAAAGTTCATACCGAACCAGACCGCCACGAGTAATAATAGCAGTGCAACGACAGCAAAGGTAAGGAACAGCCTTCGCTGCAATTCGCCGCCCCGTTGTTTGATGGTGGCATATTCATTAACCGCGCCTTCGGCGGTTTCAACGTGTTCAAGTACTTTGGCTTCCACCTGTCGCCCAACGAGCAAATAGGCATCAAACAGTGAGGAGATTTTGGCCAGCGCACGAACCTTGTCGTATTTCTGGCCGACCATCACGACCACTTCGCCCTGACGTGCGCGTTCCATAATGTCTTCGGTGACGGGTTCAAATTCCAATGAGAAGCTAAGCGCGGAGCGGCCCAGAATGCGCCCTGTGCTATCGAATACCAATGCTTCAGATAATGAGCGCACATTCGATTGTGCATCAATAAACTGATTGAACACATGTTTGTTCATGGCAAATTGCGGCGCTTCACGATTAATGTCGTTAATCATGGCCAGCGTATCGGCGCGAATGGTTTGTTGATGTTCATGAAGATACGACTTTGCAACTTCCATGGACTCATCAACGACCTTTTGCACACGGTCGGAGAACCAGCTTTGCACGCCTAAGTAAAAGAATAGCCCGGCGAATAATGCAACAACCACCGTTGGCGCAACGGCGAGCAAGCTGAACATCCCCACCATCCGCAGATGGAGGGTTGATTTTCCTTGCCCTTTCCTGCGCGTAATCATAATGACGCGGATAAGGCGATACAGAATAAGCCCAGCCAATGCCACGAGACAGATAAGACAAAGTGTGAGCAGGGTTTTGATGGTGCTGTCGCCGCCCATAATCGGAACGCGCAGTGTAATCAGCGCAAAAGTAGTTAGCCCAATAAGCACAGATGCAATAGTCAGCCAGAGCGCTATTTTTTTGAACGCCTTTTTGCGACGCGCCCAGTCCTTTGCCTGTTCCCAGAATGTGGGCGGCGCGACGGATGTAGTCGTATCGACTGGCGTTGGCAGTGATGTCACTGAGATACCGCTATCTATGTGTTACGCAGCTTTGCGGTAATTGTCGCGTGCTGTTGGAATAGATAGGTCACGTATTTTTTTGCGCAAGGTATTGCGATTAATGCCGAGCATTTCTGCTGCGCGGAGTTGATTGCCTTTGCATGCCGTAAGGCTGAGGATGATGAGCGGGCGTTCAACTTCGCGCATCACGCGGTCATAAAGACCATTCGCAGGCAATTGAAAGCTGTGCATCAGGAAGTAGCTGCGCAGGTGGTTTTCGACCGAGTTGGACAGGTTGGTTAGCGACATGTTGTTCTCCATTTCTAAGCTGCTATTAAAGTTTGTTCGTAAGAGGTATCAAAAAACTTGTGTAAGAGTTCCTGCACGGCGGGAACCGTGTGCAGGTTATTCACTTCCGCGCGGAATTCCGCGCCGCCGCGAAGGCCTTTGCTGTACCAGCCAAGATGCTTGCGCGCAACGCGCATACCGGCATCCACGCCGTAATGACCCAACATTTCATCATAATGCTTTAGAATAATTTCCTTTTGGTGGTGCAATGCAGGGTCGCTTTGCGGTTTGCTTGTGCGTAGATAATCCATGACTTGGCGTATAAACCATGGACGGCCATAGGAGCCACGGCCAATCATTACGCCGTCCGCGCCGGATTGTGCAAGTGCTTCATCCACCTTTGCAAAGCTGGTGATGTCGCCATTGACAATAATGGGAATATTGACGGCTTCCTTTACATTGCGCACGAATGCCCAGTTCGCTTGGCCTTCGTAAAACTGGCAACGGGTGCGGCCATGCACGGTGACCATTTTAATTCCGCACTCCTGCGCAATACGTGCAAGGTTTGGGGCATTCAAACTATTGGCATCCCAGCCCATGCGCATTTTAAGCGTGACGGGAATTTTAACGGCCTTCACCGTAGCCTCTAAAATCTTGGCAGCGTGGACTTCATCACGCATCAACGATGAACCCGCATGCCCATTCACAACTTTTTTAACGGGACAACCAAAATTGATGTCGATGATATTCGCGCCCAAATCTTCATTGACCTTGGCCGCTTCGGCCATGACTTCGGGTTCGCAGCCCGCAAGTTGGACGGCCATGGGGTATTCTTCGGCCTTGTGTTCCATCATTTTGAAGGTTTTGCGATTCTCACGCACAACGGCAACGCTGGCAATCATTTCTGAAACAACCATCCCTGCGCCATAGGATTTAACAAGCCCGCGAAACGGCATATCCGTCACGCCCGACATGGGCGCAAGAATAACCGGGTCAGCAATTTCGACATTGCCGACCTTTATTGGCTTCAAGCGGGGAGTTGCAGGAGTGTTGTCCATTTTGTTCAGTAAAATCAGAGCGTTAAATTCTGCCCAAAAATACAGCAGTTAAAAACCTCGCGCAAGCTAATAACTTGCGGTACACCCTATGCTTTAGCATTGAAAACACTGGATTTTAAAAGATATGAAAGATTGCGTTGCATTAATCGTGGCGGCAGGTACCGGCGAACGCTTTGGCGGTGAAGTACCCAAACAATATCAGGATCTGGCAGGCAGCACGATTTTGCGCCGTTCGGTTCTTGCATTCCTTACTCACCCACGTGTGGGAAGCGTGCAAGTTGTCATCAATCCGCAGCACCGCGATTTGTATGATGCCGCAGTTCAAGGATTGGATTTGCCCGAGCCGGTAAGCGGCGGTGCATCGCGCCAAGACAGTGTGCGTATGGGTTTGGAAAGTTTGCAAAAGAATAAGCCGCAAACGGTTCTTATCCATGATGCGGCGCGTCCACTCATTGATGAACCAACCATCAGCGCAGTCTGTGATGCGTTAATTACCCACAAGGCGGTAATTGCTGCAAAGCCATTGGTGGATACATTAAAGCGCGGCGAAAACGGAATTGTTCAGGCAACCATTAGCCGCGAGAATTTGTGGCAAGCCCATACGCCGCAAGGTTTTCATTTTGATACAATATTGGAAGCGCACCAAACCGTAAAAGGCCAAGCTTTGACCGATGATGCTGCCGTTGCTGAACAAGTCGGATTGCCCGTTGCCCTTATTCACTCAAACCCGGATAACATGAAATTGACAAACCCAGATGATTTAGACCGCGCGCGCCGCCTGCTTGGTATGGGCGCATTGCATGATGTACGTACCGCTTCAGGTTTCGACGTTCACCGCTTAATTCCCGGCAATCAAATTACGATTTGCGGTCATACCTTTGCGCATGACCAATCATTGGAAGGTCATTCGGACGCGGATGTTGGATTACATGCGATTACCGATGCGATTTTGGGAACTTTTGGCGCGGGCGATATTGGCATGCACTTCCCCCCATCCGACCCCAAATGGAAAGGTGCAGATAGTACACGCTTTTTGCAGCATGCGGTCGATCTGTTACAGCAAAGAGGTGGCAGCATCGGACATGTGGACGTAACCATCATGTGCGAGCGCCCGAAAATTGGCCCGCAACGCGATGCGATGCAAAAGCGTTTATGCGAATTGCTGAAACTGTCACCTGACCGCGTTAGTGTGAAAGCAACCACGACCGAACGCTTGGGCTTTACCGGACGCGGTGAAGGCATTGCGGCGCAAGCAATCGTGACGGCGCGTTTCCCGTTTAAAGATCAAGCCAATGCTGCCTGAAGATCTGATTGCCCGCGCCGCGCGGGTTGTTGAATTATTCATTGAAAAAAAACTTACACTCGCACTGGCTGAAAGCTGCACGGGTGGATTGATTGCAGGATGCATCACCGCGATATCAGGTTCGTCAGCGGTGTTGGAGCGCGGATTTGTCACCTATTCCAACGCATCAAAAATACAGGAAGTTGCCGTGCCAGCCGAATTGATTATCAAACACGGTGCAGTTAGCGCGGAAGTTGCCATCGCGATGGCAATTGGCGCACGTAAAGTTGCCAATACGAATGTGGGATTATCTGTCACCGGCATTGCAGGACCAACGGGCGGTTCGCCAGATAAACCTGTTGGATTAGTTTTTCTGGCCCTGGCAACAGAAAGCCATGTTGATGTGCGCCGTTTTCAATTTAGTGGTGATCGTGATGAGGTGCGCCGCCAAGCAGTTGTCAAAGCATTATCAATGCTTGTTTCAGCCGGGAATGAGTAACAGCGCCGCCCCTACCCGCCGTTTTTCAGCAAGCAATACATGATATGTGCGGCACGCGGCGCCCGTATCCATTACATCAACACCAATATGTTTTTCTTTGAGTAATGCGCGGATGGATTGCGGCAAGGGCTGGATGGTTTTGCCTGTACCGAATAAAATCACTTCGAGCGGGGGCGTGTGATTTAAAAACGCGCTCAAACTTTCAGCTGTAATAGATGCAGCATCCGTTGCATCCCATTTTGAAACATGTTCGGCGCTGACCAGTAAATGCGTTTCATGAATGGTTTGCCCAATACGAAAACGGCCTACGCCATATCCTTGGATAATATGAACGCCGCTATTTTGATATTCGGGCGGGGTAGCCACGTTTTGCCTTTACGATTTACGCGGCGGAATGGGCGGATGGGGCGGCGGGTTCACCGAGCCATGTGATGCACCATGTGGCGGTGTGTTATGTGATGTACCTATCGGCGTTCCTTGATGCGATGACCGCGCAGGATTTGTATTTGATATTGGTGGGCGTTGTTGCTGCTCGCTGCGTTGCGGTGGTCCGCCCGATGATAATGGCGTTGCCCCTGTGGATGGGGCGTTGAAGCGCGCAATTAGCCGGTCGATATATGTGTTGATTTGGCCAACTTTTCCTTCGCGCACGAGTGAACGAATGGGGTCGCCTGCATTGTTTTCTTCGGTATAAATATAACGGATGAATGGCCCTTCCGGACGAAGGCTTTGGTGAATAACGGCGGTTAATGCGCTTGCCATGTCATTGGCCGCAGCTGGGCCAATTTCAACTTCGGCAAGACGAATGATGGCTGTAATCGCTTCTTCAACCGAGCCACCATGAGTAGTGGTAATAACAAGCTGGCCAGTTGTCGCGGCACGCAACACCTGACGTGCAGCGGCGGATGTACGGATTTCACCAACGATAATGTAACGCGGTGCCCAACGCAGGCATCGATTGAGCGCTTCCACCCAGCCGTCATCGCGTTTTACTTCGACCTGAAAGCAATAGCCGCGCTCCCCTATTCTTCCTGCTAAATCGAATTCAATTGGATCTTCGATGGTGACGGCAATGTTGTTATGTTGTTTACAGAAATCAGAAAGTAACGAAAACGCAGTGGTGGTTTTACCGGAACCGGTTGCGCCCGCAATGACAATCAACCCCGTGCGCACACCTAGCGAGCGAAGCGATTCAACGATTTTAGGATTGATGCCGAGCTTATCAATATCAGGCGCTGTAGTTGGAATGCGCCGCAAGCACACCCATTTTTGATTGTTTACGCTTTGACTGGCAGCGCGAAGGCGCATGTTAAGATAAGGGAATGAGCCATCTTGATATCTATCTTCCTGTTTGATGAAAGCAGCGAGTTTTACAATATCTGCTCTGCATTCATCTGGCACAAACTGGCTGTCACGGCCATAAAGACCAACTAAGCGGGGACGGTATAACGCAGGTGAATCCCCATCAAGACGGATATACAAATCTGAAAAATCGAGTTCTTCGAGTCTGGTTGCCATATCAATTCGGAATTATGGTTTAGATGGGTAGTGCCTTTGGTTTTGTAATCTTCACCCAATAAATGACCATCAAGCGGCTTAGCATGATAGCGGTAAAGAGCGAGGTAATGATACCGAAGCTTAAGGTAACCGCAAACCCTTTAATTGGGCCAGAGCCAAACCAGAACATCAGGACTGCGCCAATTAGTGATGTCACGTTGGCATCGATAATCGCAGACATTGCACGGGAATATCCGGCATCAAGCGCACCCATAAGCGTGCGACCATTTTTATATTCATCACGCATGCGTTCATAAATAAGCACATTGGCATCGACGGTCGTTCCGATAACCAAAACGATACCCGCAATCCCTGGTAAGGTAAGCGTAGCACCCAGCAGAGTCATGCCTGCAAAAATCATCGCAAGGTTGAAGAACAGCGAAATAACCGCAAACAGTCCAAAGAGACCGTAGCTCACCAACATCAGCACTACCACAAGGCCCAAGCCGATGATGGCTGCCATTAACCCATATTGAATACTATCCGAACCCAAACCTGCGCCAACTGTGCGTTCTTCTAATACGGTGAGGGGTGCAGGCAATGCACCAGCACGCAACAGCAGCGAAAGGTCTTTGGCTGATTCAACACTGAAGTTACCCGAAATAATGCCGCGGCCGCCCAAAATAGGTTCGCGGATAACCGGCGCAGAAATAACCTGATTATCGAGAACAATCGCAAATCGTTTGCCAACATTCGCGCTGGATGCTTCGGCAAATTTCTTTGCTCCAATTCCATCGAACACAAAGCTAACTACTGGCAAGCCTTCCTGAAAGGTTGCCTGCGCATCGGTCAGCATTTCACCCGTCAGCATGACGCGGCGGCTAACGACTTCGGCGCGGCCTGATTTTTCATCTACGTTTTGTAGAATTTCGAAGCCAGCGGGTGCGCGTTTTGCTGCAATATCGGCTGCTGGTACATCATCATTCACCAACCGGAAGGTCAGCTTGGCGGTTTTGCCAAGCAGGTTTTTGATGCGCTCTGGATCACTCACGCCGGGCAACTGAACAACAATCCGGTCATCCCCCTGACGCATGATGGAGGGTTCCCTCGTGCCGCTTTCATCAACGCGGCGGCGCACAATTTCGATGGATTGTTCAACTACCTGACGTTTTTTTTCTTTAACTGCAACTTCCGAAAGGGTGACATTCAGTTTGGAGCCATCACCATCAATCACTAACCCTTGGTCGATGGATGATATGATTTTCCTTGCTTCGGCCATTTGCTCGGGCTTTGAAATGGTCACCGATGCTTTGCTGCCCTGCTGGCCAAGGTTTTCATAGGCGATGTTTTTGCTGCGCAAATCGCTGCGGATTTGGTCAACAAGGGTATTGATACGGTCTTCAATCGCCACATCGGTCTTCACTTCAAGCAACAGATGGGAACCGCCCTGTAAATCAAGGCCGAGCGTTACGGCGCGTGACGGCAACCATGATGGCAGGCTTGCTTCAAGTTTTTCCTGACCCGCCTTATCCAAAACATTCGGCAAAGCATAGACGACGGAAAGCAGGCTGAGGAGCAACGTGAAAATGACAGTCCAGCGGGAGATTTGCAGCATAATTAAGCGTCTTTAGAATCTGAGGTTGTTTTGGCAGATGGGGTTGTTTCAGCAACGGCTTCGGTTTTGGCGTTGACTGCGGTGATCGTGCTTTTGACTACGCGGACTTTTACGTTCTCCGCAATTTCAACCAATACTTCATCGCCCGTATCCGCGCGAACAACAGTGCCAAGAATGCCGCCAGCAGTTACAACCTTGTCACCACGGCGAATACCTTCGACCATTTGCTTGTGCTGCTCGTATTTCTTTTGTTGCGGGCGAATAAGCAAGAAATAGAAAACGCCAAAAATGAGAAATAGCGGGAGGAATTGCATCAGCACGCCATCAACGGTTGCGGGCGGCGCGCCAGCTGTTGCGGGAGCTGCCGCGGTTTGGGCCATAGCGTCGGTAATCAAAAAGCCTAGAGACATGTGTGGGGACTCATTTAAAGAGGGAACAGGTGGATGAAAATGTATGCGTTTTTAGCCCAAGAATTGCAAGCGATGCGCATTGGGCCGTTAAATAGCAAGGATAATAGCAATTTTTAAAGAATCCAGCGGCCAAATTTGATGATTATGGCACGGGTTTATGGTTCACCGAACGTGCTGTTGGCCCGCTGCCCTGTTGGCCAGCACCACTTGCGGACGTGGTGGGTAGTGCACCCATATATGCGGCGTGCTGTTCCAAAATTTCTTTCACCTGAAATTTAGCAGTGAGCGCGGCAAGCCCAAGGTTATAGGCGTTGGCGGGTGTTTTAATATCAATACGTCCCATGTCGCTTGCATCGATGCCACGTAGATTACGGATTTTGGCAATCGCTTCATTATCAGCAACAAAATAAACGTGGTCAGCTATCTTTTCCAAATGATGGGATAGTTCAATGTGTTTTACATTTCCTGCCGCAACAACATGGCGGTAATCACCCAGCCGCAAGATGGCTGATTTTTTAATGTAGACGATTTTAAAAAGCGGCGGGCCAGATAATGCCGATGGGAGTGATGGTTTTGATAACTTATGAATACGTTGTTCTGCTGCTTCTTTAGCGGATTTCAAATCTGCGGCTTGCAACCGCCCCTGCAAAACAGTTGCAAATCCTGCGCCCATTTTCACTAAAACATAAGGCGCATTATTGGATGGCATAACATAATAGTTTAAATTGTTTTGATCCATGACAGGCAGTAATGCACCATCTGTTTCCAATTGTTTGAGAATGGCTTTTTTATCATCTGAATCTGCGATGACAGAATTGACTGCTACAATCTTGTAGTCGTTTGGACGGTTTGCCATTAAATTCCTTTAAAAATATACTCTTTTCTAACAAGCTTTATTATTAATTCAAATACATTCAGATAACACGTTATGAAGCATCCCATACTAATCATTGCGGGACCAACCGCTAGCGGTAAATCTAGCCTCGCCACGCGCATCGCTTTACAATTAAACGGCGCGATCATTAATGCGGATTCCATGCAGGTATATTCCTGTTTCCCGATTTTGAGCGCGCAGCCCGATGCGCAAACGCAGGCTGCTATCCCCCACTATCTTTATGGAACAGTGCATGCATCCACCATCAGCACCGCGGCCAGTTGGCGCAAGGATGCGATGGATGTGATTGCCAAGGTGTTGGCCGATGGCAAAACGCCGGTTGTAGTGGGTGGAACGGGGTTATATCTGGAAGCATTAATGCATGGCATTTCGGAAATTCCCGATGTACCCGATGAATTACGCGATAAAATTATAAAAGAATATGAAACCATGGGCGGCCCCGCCTTTCGTGACCGTTTGATGAAGGTGGACAAAGCTGCAGCCATCCGTTTGCCACCCGGCGACAGCCAACGCCTTATCCGAGCTTATGCGGTTTATGCGGCAACGGGTAAATCCATCAGCTATTGGCAACGCGAAAGCATGATGACCCCGCCCGCACATTGGGATTTCAAAACCATATTGTTGTTGCCCGAACGCGACACGTTATATGTGGCAATCGATAAACGGTTTTTGCAGATGATGGATGCCGGAGCGATCGAGGAAGTAAAACAAACACCCGTATTAGAACACCCATCGCAAAAGGCATTGGGCGTGCAGGAATTACAAAGTTTTGTGCGTGGTGAAATTTCGCGCGAGGAAGCAATTGACCGTGCCCAGCAATTCAGCCGGAATTATGCCAAACGGCAACTGACATGGTTTAAAAACCGTTTTATGAAAAAGGAAGAAGCGGCTGGACGCACACCTTACATTATTGCTGGTGAAAACTATCATGAACAACTGCTTGCGCTGAATCCTTCCACCATTTAAAACGGATTACCCCCTCCTCCTCTCACCGAATGGTGCTTTCATGAAAAATATCTCAGCTGCTCTTGTTCTTGCTGCAACGCTTGTTACCTCAACAGCCCATGCCGATTGTTCCAAGCTTCCATCATTCACTGATTTGCAAGATGCACTGAAGAAAAGCGTGAAGGCATCCGGCGGGCCCAGCAATGGCGGGCTTGATCTGAACATGTGGGCATCGGTTGTTGACCGCGATGGTACCGTATGCGCCGTGACATTCACCGGCAAAGAGCGCGGCGACCAATGGTTAGGCAGCCGTGTCATTTCAGCGCAAAAAGCAAACACTGCGAATGCGTTCAGTCTTCCCGGCCTTGCCCTTTCAACCGCGAATTTATATTCCGCTGTTCAACCGGGTGGCAGCTTATTTGGATTGCAAGCAAGCAACCCCGTTGATACGGGCGTTGCGTATGGCGGTGATTTCACCAAGGCAGGCACGAAGCGTGACCCGATGGTTGGCAAGAAAGTTGGCGGCGTAAATGTGTTTGGTGGCGGCCTTGCCCTTTATACCCAAAAGGGTGAATTGGTGGGGGCGATTGGCGTTTCGGGAGACACGTCTTGCGCAGACCACAATGTTGCATGGCGCGTTCGTTCGGCGCTGGGCATGGATAAAGTTCCAGCAGGTGTAAGCGCCGATAAGAATGACGGCATCATCTATGATATTTCCGGCGATAAGAGCAAAGGCGGCTTTGGTCACCCTACTTGCGGTGGTAAAGAGCAAGCGGTAGCCCAGGAAATTAAGGCCGGAAAATAAGTAGAACAGTCATTGCGAGGAGGCCTTTAGGCCGACGCGGCAATCCAGAATTAATAAAACTAGATTGCTTCGCCCGCTAAAGCGGTCTCGCAATGACGTTAATTCTTCTGAAAAACCATATATTTTGCGTTTTTTAGCATCCGTGGTTGACGCGGCAGTGCAGCATTGACTATTCTCCTTTTCCCTTGTGGATAACTCGGTTTTGCCTAATTTGTAAGCAAGGCCGTGTACCACATTGTTTTGAAAAGAAAAGTCGGGAATTTTCCATGTCACAGGCCAAGCTCAAGATGCAAGACAACGCCCCCACAGAAAAACGCGCAGTAAACAAAATCAACGGAGCTGACATTTTGGTCAAGGCTCTGCGCGATCAGGGCGTCGATACCGTCTTTGGTTATCCGGGCGGAGCTGTGCTCCCAATTTACGATGCTATTTTTAAGCAGAATGATATCCGTCATATCTTGGTTCGCCAAGAAGGCGGCGCGGTTCATGCCGCCGAAGGTTATGCGCGTTCAACAGGTAAGGTTGGCGTTGTGCTCGTTACCTCCGGCCCCGGTGCAACAAATGCAGTAACCGGTTTAGCCGATGCGCTGTTGGACTCCATACCGCTTGTTTGCTTTACCGGACAAGTGCCAACCCATTTGATTGGTAATGACGCATTCCAAGAATGCGATACAACCGGTATCACCCGCCCCTGCACCAAGCATAATTATTTGGTGAAGGATGCAGATAAGCTTGCGCGCACCATTCATGAAGCGTTTCACGTAGCGCGTTCAGGCCGTCCAGGCCCCGTAGTTATTGATATTCCAAAGGATGTTCAATTAACTCCCGGCGATTATCTGTCCCCTGCGCAGGTCACGCATAAAACCTATCAGCCAAAAACCATGCCGGAATTGGATGCGATTGAGCGCGCGGTAGAGTTAATTGCCGATGCGCAGCGCCCCATCTTCTACACAGGTGGTGGTATCATCAACTCCGGCGACAAAGCATCCGAAGCGTTGCGTAAGTTCGCGCGCATGACCGGTTACCCTGTGACCAGTACGTTGATGGGGCTTGGCGCATATCCTGCAAGCGACCCGCAATTCTTGGGGATGTTGGGCATGCACGGAACCTACGAAGCAAATCTTGCGATGCATGGCTGCGATGTCATGATCAATCTTGGCGCGCGTTTTGATGACCGCGTGACCGGAAAGTTATCTGAATTCTCTCCAAACTCGAAAAAAATTCATGTGGATATTGATGCATCATCCATCAACAAAACCGTTGTTGTCGATATTCCGATTGTTGGCGATGTAGGCGTTGCTATTGAACAAATGATAAAAGTTTGGGAAAGCAAAAAGCATAAGCCAAACAAGGATGCATTGGCCAAATGGTGGGCACAAATCAATGAATGGCGCGCTAAGAAATGTCTGTCTTATAAGAAGTCTGACACCATCATCAAGCCGCAATACGCATTAGAACGTCTTCGGGAATTGACCAAGGGCGTAGAGACCTTCATCACCACGGAAGTGGGCCAGCACCAGATGTGGGCAGCACAATTTCTGCATTTTAATGAACCCAATCACTGGATGACATCCGGCGGTTTGGGCACGATGGGTTACGGTTTGCCAGCGGCAATCGGCGTTCAGCTTGCTCACCCAGGTAAGTTGGTTATCGACGTTGCGGGCGAAGCATCGATTTTGATGAACATTCAGGAAATGAGCACCGCTGTTCAGTACCGTTTGCCGGTTAAAATCTTCATCCTCAACAATCAATGGATGGGCATGGTTCGCCAATGGCAGGAACTCATTCATGGCGGCCGCTATTCCGAAAGCTATACAGCGGCATTGCCTGATTTTGTTAAGCTTGCTGAAGCATTCGGCGGCGTTGGTCTTCGCGCTAAAACGCCAGATGAATTGGACGGCGTTATCAAGCAAATGATGGCAGTGAATGACCGCCCCTGCATTGTTGATGTGTGCGTTGATGAAAAAGAAAACTGCTATCCGATGATCCCATCAGGCAGGGCGCACAACGAAATGATTTTATCGTCTGATCAGGACATTTCATCCAAAACACCGGATGAAGGTTTGGTTCTGGTTTAATAAGAAGAAAGTTTTGTATTATGAGTGATCAAATTCAACGCCACGTATTTTCCGTAATCGTAGATGACGAAGCCGGTGTTCTGGCACGCGTGGTAGGATTATTTTCCGGCCGTGGTTACAACATCGACAGCCTGACGGTTGCGAATGTTGATAAAGAAAAAGGTATTTCCCGTATCACGATCGTTTCATCGGCTATTCCACAAATTCTGGAGCAGATTGAAGCGCAGTTGAACCGCCTAGTGCCAGTTCGCAAAGTGGTGGATTTGACTTCGACCGGCCCGATGTTGGAGCGCGAAACCGCGCTATTAAAAGTTAACAGCACCGGGGAAAAGCGAATTGAAGCCCTGCGGATTGCCGATGTATTTCATGCCAAAACCATTGATGCAACGCTGCAATCCTTCATTTTTGAATTCAGCGGCACCAACGAGGAAATCAATAACTTCGTTGAACTCATCACTCCGCTCGGCCTTATTGAAGTTGTCCGCAGTGGTGTGGTAGGCATTGCCCGCGGTTCCAAGGCTATTTTCTAGAATTCTCTAATTCTCACTAAAATTACAAACCAACAGAAGGACTACTACTATGCGTGTTTATTATGATCGTGATGCTGACGTAAACCTTATCAAATCGAAAAAGGTTGTGATTGTCGGTTACGGTAGCCAAGGCCATGCGCATGCGCAAAATCTGCGCGATAGCGGCGTGAAAGAAGTAATCATCGCATTACGTGCAGGTTCCGGAAGCGCAGTGAAAGCTGAAAAAGCTGGCTTCAAGGTTATGGCGCCAGCTGAAGCTGCAAAGATTGCAGATCTGGTGATGATTTTGACTCCCGATGAATTGCAGGCCGATTTATACCGCGACCATCTTGCTGATAATCTTAAGCAAGGCGCGGCACTTGCATTTGCGCACGGTCTCAACATTCACTTCAATCTGATTGAGCCACGCAAAGACTTGGACGTGTTCATGATCGCGCCAAAGGGCCCCGGGCACACCGTGCGCGGCGAATACCAAAAAGGTGGCGGTGTGCCATGCTTGGTTGCAGTTCACCAGAACCCATCTGGTAAGGCGCTTGAACTCGCCCTCTCCTACGCTTCTGCGGTTGGCGGCGGTCGTTCTGGCATTATCGAAACCAACTTCCGTGAAGAATGCGAAACCGACTTGTTCGGCGAACAAGCAGTACTGTGCGGCGGTTTGACCAAGCTTATCCAATCAGGGTTTGAAACCTTGGTGGAAGCTGGCTATGCACCTGAAATGGCATATTTCGAATGCTTGCATGAAGTGAAGCTGATTGTTGACCTGATTTACGAAGGTGGTATTGCCAATATGCGTTACTCCATTTCCAACACTGCGGAATATGGTGACTACGTTACCGGCCCGCGCATCGTGACATCTGAAACCAAGGCAGAAATGAAGCGCGTATTGACCGATATTCAATCCGGTCGCTTTGTTCGCGACTTTATGTTGGAAAACAAAGCTGGTCAGCCAAGCTTTAAGGCAATCCGTAGGATCGAAGCAGAACACCCGATTGAAAAAGTTGGCGAGAAGCTGCGCGCGATGATGCCGTGGATTTCCAAGAACAAATTGGTAGATAAGGCTTCCAATTAAGCCCTACCCAACTCGAATTAAAAAGCCCGCTAAATAGCGGGCTTTTTTATGATCCTTTTTTTACTTCAATAACAACGCTATTTTTTGAATTTGTAAAAACCGCGTCATCGGTACGAATAAATCCGAAAGAGGCGTCTCTGGTGAACAAAATGTTGTTTGGAAACAAAATGCTGGCTAGATTTTTGGATACATAAGCTTTTTCATTTAAACGAATGTCTCCAATCCAGCAATGCAGAAAGTCATTAAGAAATGACTTAAAAGTTCTAGTTTGCATCATTTTCAAAGTAGCCTCTGAGGCAAATGCCGACTGTGCACTATGAACGTCAATGCGGTCTGTAGTGTATATAAACACAAAAGAGGAAGATGACGCTTGTAGCATTCTTTCACATTGACCTGCTAAGTCCTCATTTTTTGTTGTTTTGTTTAGTTGATCAAACCGCTTAGCTTGAATAAGCAATCCTTTTTCTATTTTTTTACCAGGCATATCAATATTGAAAATCATCAATATATCTGCTCCGATTGGCTTCTCTTCTTTATGTTTTTCTAAAATTCTTGCGTTTAATATTGTATTTTCCCAACCAGCTTTTTCATTGAGCGATATGTGATTAATGTTGTTTTTAATGTTTGCTATTAATTGGCTTGAAAAATCTTCTTCACCTCGAATTGTACCCTTCTTGTAATCGCTCAAACTTATTTCGCTGGCTTTAATAATTCTTTCTATGATTGCATCAATTATATTGTTGCTTTCCATATTTTTTCCAATCTATTTTTTAAATAACTCTTCATCCGTCATGGGCTTGCCGCGTGCTTTGGCAGCTTCGCCTTTCCAGTGTTCAGAAAATTCACCTAGCGCGGTTTGTGCCCAGACATTATTGCCCGGCACGCCTTCCGATAAATTTTTGCATTCATAATTTTTACGCGCAACGTCGAATAGATAGCTGTCATGCCATTGCGGCAGGCTGAACACCAAGCCCTGCACATAATAGGCATGCATAAAGTCGATAATCGCTTTGCCCTTTTCCAGATTAAAGCCCATGAAGCCGCATTCGCTATGATCCCAATCTCGGCGGCCCAGATAACTCACCGCTTCATCGCCCGTTGGCATAACAGCCTCGATTTCTTCAGGGTTCACAGGGCGTGTGAGGCGTGCATCCGCATCCCACCAGATGATATGTGTGGGGCGGATTGTTTCAGCGAGTAGTATCGCCTTTTCCATCACACGCTTTAGCACAAAAATTTTGTGACAAAACCGCGCGGCTTGCAGGCGGTATTCGGTGGGGTGGTCGCGCTTTGCAAATTGCGTGATAAAATTCTGGTGGTCTGGTGAACGGCCGGGATAGATTTCATACATCCCATGTTCATGGATGGATTTACCGTCATGCGATGGCGTATTGAGCAACTGCTTTACCGGCAATTCCAGCGTATCATCATCAAGCCCCACGCAAATCTTCACGCCTTCGGGTAGATTATTCTTCAGACTTTGCAGGCAGGTTTTTGCATACACATCCCATGATGTGTTCGCAAACGTGGTGACCAGCCAAAGGCGCATATCGATTCCCCATAAATATTGCGCTAGCGTAGTTTAACTGGGACGCCCTATCCATTGATTTAACTTGGGATTTTGCACTTAAATTTACCCGCTGCTTCCATGCTTGTTTTGAAAGTAAAACATGCGCTAAACACCTTGAAAATAGCCTTTCTTGAGCCCATATTACGTGCATTACAGAAACCCTTGGAAGGCTAAGGCCATGGAAAAATTTGCACTACCCAAAGAGTTCAAATATCTGTTCCTGTACTTAATCGCGATTACTGCGATTAATCTCCCGCACAGTACTATTGTGCAGATTAAGCACTTTTTTGGCTTTTTATAACCCCGACTGATCCATTCCATATACCCATACGTATAAAGATTATAGAGGCGGTTGAACCCAAGCCTCTATCGACGTATATCTAACCCAGTTTCCAATTCTTATCAGGAGAACGCTTATGCTTACCGTTGGTGATAAATTTCCTACATTCCATTTAAAAGGTGTTGTGAGCACCGACCTTAAGACCGCGTTTAAGGATTTCAACAACGCTTCCGATAAGGGTAAGTGG
Organism: Alphaproteobacteria bacterium; assembly: GCA_033762625.1. NCBI lineage: Bacteria > Pseudomonadati > Pseudomonadota > Alphaproteobacteria > Alphaproteobacteria bacterium. The sequence goes on along the minus strand of JANRLI010000008.1, from coordinate 513 downwards.
AAAATCGTGTTCTTCTGGCCAAAGGATTTTACATTCGTTTGCCCAACCGAAATTTCCGCTTTTGGCAAGTTGAATAAGCAATTTAATGAACGTGACGCAGTGGTCTATGGCGTTAGCACAGACAGCGAATTTGTGCACCATGCATGGCGTACCCACCACGCTGATTTGAAGGATTTGCCATTCCCCATGCTCTCTGACATCAAGCGCGAGCTTTGCAACGCGCTGGGCATCCTTGATAAGGAAGCAGGCGTTGCATTGCGCGCAACATTCATCGTTGACCCGGATGGCACCATCCAGTTTGCATCCGTGAACGGACTTGATGTTGGCCGCAATGTGGATGAAGTCTTGCGTGTACTTGATGCGCTTCAAACCGGTGAGCTATGCCCATGCAATTGGGAAAAAGGCGATGCTGTTTTGAAAGTTGGCTAACTTTAATTTTAAGTGGTCCGATTTCAATTGTTTCTAAAATAGCGGTCTTCGGACCGCTATTTTTTTATGTGATCCAAACTGCTG